>CBFGMW010000110.1:0-7412 GCA_965649925.1 uncultured Fluviicola sp. | reverse complement strand
CAATTAGCAGTTGGTATCTCTGAAGCCCTAATTAATACAGCTTTAGGTATTGGTGCATCTACGCTTGCAATTATTTTCTACAATATTTTCTCTACGAAAATTGACCAAATGACTCACTCAATGGATGAGGCTGGTTTCTCAATTGTACAGAATTTCAACGCAACTCAAAAGTAATTCACCTCATTTAAAACGGTAAAAAATGGCTAAAATAAACATGCCCAAAGGTTCGCCTTCTATCGACATGACGCCGATGGTTGACTTAGCGTTCCTATTGGTGACATTCTTTATGCTCGCCGCTAAGACCCGTTCAAGTGAACCAGTTGAAGTTAAATATGCTACCAGTATTTCGGATGAAGAAGTACCAACAAAAACCTTGGTTATGATGACCATTGACCAAGGCGGATGTGTGTACCTGAATCCGGGGCCAATGGCTGTTCGGGAAAAAGTTCTTGGACAAATGATGGCTAAATACAAAGTGGCATTAGACGAGGATCAAGTAGACGAATTCAAGAAACTTACGAGTTTCGGTTGTTCTATGAGTGAATTACCTGGTTACTTAGACCTGTAGGTGGAGGAAAGAACACAGTTTCAATCTAAAGGCGTACCTTCTGACACAGCATCCTTTGCAAACAACGAATTGAAAGATTGGTTGAAATTTGCAAACAAGGAGATTTTGGCTGTCGGTAAAACAATGTACGAAGATGCTTTGACGAATCAAAAACCGGAAGAACCAACGCCATTGGCCGAGGATTTCAAACCGAAATATGTGATCAAAGCAGATGGAGGTGCAGTGTATGCCCACGCAAAACGCGTTGTTGAAACTTGTCGCGATTTAAAATTAAATAATATCAATTTCGTCACCTCATTGGAGATGAAACGCTAAATACTTAAAGACATGGCAGAAATAGCAGATGGCGGCGGTGGCGGCAATTCAGGCGGGAAGAAAAGAGCAAAGAAAAGCTCCACGAAGGTCGATATGACCCCAATGGTGGATTTAGCATTCTTATTATTAACTTTCTTCGTACTAACGTCAACTTTCGCAGAGCCAAAGATCATGAGTTTGGTTTATCCCGCGAAAATTGATGAGAAAGACCCTGAAGTTAAGCCTCCGAACGTAAATAATGGTATCACCTTTATTCTTACGGAAAACAAAGTGTTCTATTATTCAGGACAGTACCGTAAGGTAGCTGGAGAAGGATTCCCTGCAACAACTTTGGAAGAAGCAAACTTTGGCCCGGGCGAAGGAAGTGTTCGTAAATTACTAGCTGACCGTAATAAAACGGTTATTCTAGCCCACAAGGAGATTGATCTGAAACTGCAGCGACGTCAAATAGTTGATTCCATTGCGAAAAAACAGTTGATTGCAGCAAAAAAAGATAAAAGAGCCTTGAAAGTTCTCATCAAAACAGACAGGAAAGCTACCTGTAAAAACTTCATTGACCTCGTAGATGAATTGAAAATCGCTGATGTCGGAGTTATTGCACCGGTAGATTTAACGAAAGATGAGGAAGATTTGTTAAACGCTAAACTAAGATAAAATGGGAATAGCAATAGTGGTACTTGGTATCATCGTTTTACTTTCGCTATACGATTATTTTTCTGGTCGCAGCTGGCAGTCAGACACCTCCGAAGATCGTGTAGAGACGGTATTTGAAAACCGAAACAGAAGTTATGGCGCGTACACAATTCGTCGCAAATACAACGTACTGTTGATCTTGATCACGCTTGGTATAGGTGGAGCAATTGCAGCATCTTTTGGTGTAGCAACTGCAATATCTAAACCGGTAGCTAAGAAAAAGAAAAAGAAGCAAACCGTAGACATGTCTACCTTTGCTGATGACGAGAAGAAAGAAGAGGAAAAAGAGTTAGAACCATTGGAAGAAAAAGTTCCGGATGAGCAAAAAACACTTGCCTTCGTTCCCCCTGTTATTGTTGACAAGCATTCTGAAGATATTCCTCCCGTTGATGACGAGTTGAAAGGCCAGAATATTGATGACAAAACAAAAAAAGGAAATTAATTTAACACTCCTACACCTCCACCGCCGCCAACTCCACCACCACCACCGCCACCACCGGTAATTTATGATGTGGTAGCGGAGCCGGCTGAATACCCGGGTGGTAGAGAAGCGATGGTAGCATTTCTTCAGAAAAACATCAAGGTTCCGGCTGTAGCAGAAGAACTTGGAATTAAAGGAAAGGTATATTTGAAATTCGTGGTTTCCGAATCAGGAAACATTTCAAACGTTTCCGTTAAGAAAGGTATTGCCGACTGCCCGGAATGTGATGCGGAAGCAATGCGTGTAGTGAAAAAAATGCCGGATTGGATTCCTGCAAAAAATGATGGTAAAAACGTAAACGCATGGTACACATTACCGATTGTGTTTAACGTACAATAATCTTATAATTAGTGAATCCCGTTTGTCTTCCGGCAAACGGGATTTTTTTATACCCATGAAAAATATTAAATACATAACAGGATCATTCGTCATTGTAATGGCTGCAGTACTTGCTGCATATTTATATTTCACACCGCTTTTTACTGACAGAGTTTACGGTGGGAGAAGAACAATCCTTATCTGCCTGTTATTAGGTTATGCCATATTTCGCGGTGTAAGAATGTATCTCAATTTTCAAAAAGAAAAACAAGATGAGAAAACCAGGAATTTGTAGTTTCATTCTAAGCCTGACTTTATTGGTTTCCTGTGATGGAACCGATAACCCGCTAGCTTACGATGACACGACCAATAGCAGAGGTAAAGCAACCATATATGTGGAGAAGAATCTTCAGCCCTATTTGGAAACAACTATTATGTCGTTTGAAGGATTTCGTCCTGAAGCACATATCAATGCCAAATACGAGCGGGAAATTGATGTCGTAAACACATTTATTGACAGAAAAACAGATGCAATCATCATTTCTCGTGACTTTACAAAACAAGAACGCGAAGAGTTTCTTGCAGACCAGGTAGTATTCAGAACGAATAAAATTCTTGTTGGTTCAATCGCTCTTCTTACTCCAAAGACTGAAGACAGTACTTACACCGAAACAGAATTTTTACGTTTACTGACTTCAACAAATGAAAATGATCCGAAAATTCTTTTCGATGATGTTCAAAGTGCCAATTTCGAATACTTTCTTGATCGGATCGCGCCAAAACAGTTCGGACCTAATGTTAAATGCTTAAAAGGTAATCAGGAAGTAATTGATTACATGAAAAACAATAAACATTGTATTGGTGTTATCGGTTTCAACTGGATTAGTGACATCGATGATCCGAAAGTGGTAGAGCGCTGTAAAAATTTAAATATCGTTTCTGTATCTAAAGCAAGCTCAGATCATTTTGTTCCTCCTTTTACATATTATGTATACGAAAAAGAATATCCTTTTATTCACTTCTGGTATATCCACAACAAGGGAAGCAAGTCAAATCTCGAATCCGGTTTCGTGAATTATCTGATCAGTGAAAAAGGACAATTGATCGCAAAAAAATCAGGGCTTCAATCGTATTACAAAATGACAAGAGAATTTAACATCGTTGTAGAATAGTTCAATACACCTTCTGTACAGATAAATCAAAAGAAAACTAAAATTTCATGTCAGAAAGTTCAATTAAATGTATTTTGGCAGGAGAATTGCAAACAGCACTCAGAATTAAATAAGTTATGAATAAGATTTTAATTGTTGGCTTTATAGTTTCAACTGCGGTTGGAGTTTCAGCCCAAACATTACAAGACGCAAAAAAGAAAGTTGTTAACGAGCGCTACGAAATGGCACGTGAAGATTTCAAATCGTTAATAGCAAAAGACCCAACCAGTGTCGACAATGCATTTTTCTACGGAAACTTTCTTGTTAAGATAGATGATAACAAGGGTGCAATTGAGCAATTCAAATCTGCTGCTTCTAAAAATGCAGAAGACAAATTAGCTATGGTTTCCGGGGCGAAAGCTACTTATTTTGCAGGAGACACGACTTCTGCGGGAATTAAGTTCAGAGAGATCATTAAATCAACAAAAAACAAAAATGTTTGTGTTCTTTTTCATACAGCTGAAACTTACGCAACAGGTCCGGTAAAAAACTTACCGGTTGCAGAGAAATATTTGAACCGTGTTATTGAATTGGAACCTGAGAATATCCAGGCATTACAATTGTTAGGTGATGTGATCATTGATATTACAACATCACGCGTTTCAGAATCAGTTGCTAAATACAATACGATTCTTAAACTGGAGCCTACTAACGTAGAAGCCCTGGTTAAAAAATCGTATATCTACGAACGTGTTGGAAACAAAAGCGCTGCAATTGAAGGTTACGAACAGGCAATCAAATTAGATCCTAATTTTGGTCCGGCTTACCGCCACGAAGCGGAAGTGCAGATGGCAGAGGGTAATGCTGAAAAAAGCGCTGAGCTTTGGACAAAATACCTGGAACTGAACAATGATCCACAGGCACGATACCGTTATGCTACTTCTTTGTTTATCGGTAAAAAATATTCAGATGCGATCAAACAACTGGAAGCTGTTGAGAAATCAGGAATCAGCAATACATACACGAAAAGAATGATTTTCTATTCTTTATATGAAATGAACACTACAGGTGATGCAATGCAATATGAAAAAGCATTAAAAGCATCAAACGATCTTTTCGCTATTGCTGATCCTAAATTGATCATTGCGTCCGATTACCAGTATGTAGCGAAAATCTACCAAAGCATGGGAAAAACGTCTGAGGCAATTGCAACATTGGCTAAAGGAGCTTCACTTGATCCAACAGCAGTTGGCGATCAGCTTAGTCTAATCGGAAACACCGCTGCTAAAGACGGTCAGTATAAACTAGCTATTGAAGCATATAATGCAAAAAACACGGCGTTGCCAACATCAATGAAAGCAACTGACTTCTTCGATTTAGGTAGAGCTTATTACTACGACGATACTAAAAACTTCGTAATGGCTGATTCAGCTTTCGCTATGTTAACAAGAGTAAGCCCAACTTATGCTTTAGGTTATTTATGGAGAGGTCGTGCACTCGCACAAATGGATTTAGACCTGAACAACCGAAACTGGAAAGCACAACCACATTATGAAATGTTCTTTGAGAAATTAACAGAGCAAGACAGAGCAAATCCTGCTTACAAAGATTATATCACTGAAGGAAGCCTTTATTTAGGAGATTACTACGTAAACTCTCCGGCTAAAGACGCTGTTAAGGCAAAAATGTACTGGCAGCAAGTTCTTACGAACGATCCAACAAACAAACAAGCTCAGACTTACTTCAAGAATCACTAAGAAAAGAGTAATTTTCAAATAATTGAAACCGCTAATTCGTTCATTCGGATTAGCGGTTTTCTTTTCCTGTAAAACACAACACTACTACTAATGAGCGATTTAAACTCCGGTTCAGGTTGCTTTACACAGCCATTTCATAATCACAAAATTCCTTAAAATACCCGAATAGTACATTTAAATCCAGCAAATCGACAGTTCAGGTTTTTTTCATTTTTCGCATAGTGAATTCAGATAAATTAGAATAAAGGTTGACAAAACGAAGTCGGCCAAACACTAGTAAAAACCTTTAATACTGAACATTATGTTATTAGCAACTATCATCGCAGCACTGATTGTGGGTCTTGCACTATACGACCACTTCAGCACAAAAAACTGGCAACTCATTACGTCAGACGAACGAAACGACGTTGTATTTGAAAAACGAAACAAAGCATACGGAGCTTACCAGATCAGAAGAGATTATAACAAACGTATTTTCATCATCCTGTTTGGTATCACAGCCGGTTGCGGAGGATTGTATGCAGCGGCAATGAATATGCATCCCGAAGAGAAAAAAGACAATACCAGAAAGAAATTCGATGTTCCTTTGGATCAACCGGAAGATGATAAAGATGTAATTGAAATTCCGGAGAAAGAAATCGAAAAACCGGCTCAGACCACAGAAGCGGAAATTTATAAATTCGATATTCAGCAAATCCTGGATCCAGTTAAGAATGAGTTAGACACTATGGAAATTCCTGATCCAACCAAACAAGCTGGAAATGTAACTTCAAAAGGAAAAAATCCATTCGACGAACCTGGAATTTCAGGTCCAACAGGAAGCGTTACGGAACCTCGAAAAGGAGATAGTTTAGGTGTAGTAATTAATGTTACCGAAACCGCTGTCTTCAAAGGCGGAAGACCAGCCTTACTCGATTACCTTACAAAGGCTATTAAATCAGATTTGGAAGGTACCGGAACGTGTAAATTGAAATTCATTGTAAACGAAGAAGGAAAAGTAACCAAAGTTTGGGTAAAAGAAAAAGTTGAAGGTTGCCCGGAATGCGATGAAGCGGCAGTAAAAGCTGTTAAGAATATGCCGCCATGGGAACCTGCCAAATTAAATGGAGAACCGGTAGCAAGCTATTTTTATCTCCCGATCGTATTCAGATTTTAAAATCAAACCCACCAAAATTAAACGGATGTAAATTTCATAGTTTTTATTGTCAGTTCTACCCTACATCCGGAAAAGGTCTCCGCCCCCAGGCAGAGGCCTTTTTAAATTTTATTCAAATCCTGAATCCGAAGTTTTGAAAAACATCAATTCGGTATCTAATTGATTGATTTAAAACAAAAAACGAAATAAATTAGAATCCGCTTCTTTAAAAAGAATAAATACAGTACTTTTGTGCCCAAATTAAGGTACACTTAAAAAGACAGCAACATGTCGCATATTCAAGGAAAAATTTCACAGGTGATTGGGCCGGTAGTCGATGTAGTTTTCGACAAAGGATCGGCTTTACCAAACATTTACGACGCATTGGTAGTGCGTAAAGAAGACGGAACAAGAGTTGTTCTGGAAGTGCAGTCTCACGTAGGTGAAAATGCTGTTCGTACAATTTCAATGGATTCAACAGATGGATTCAGAAGAGGTATGGAAGTGCTTTCAACCGGTAGTGCGATTACAATGCCTACGGGTGATCAAATCAAAGGTCGTTTGTTCAACGTAGTTGGAGAAGCTATTGATGGTATTGGTGATGTTGACATGACAAATGGACTTCCTATTCACCGTGAAGCACCAAGATTTGAGGACTTATCTACTGCAACAGAGGTGTTGTTCACAGGTATTAAAGTAATCGACTTAATTGAACCTTACGCAAAAGGAGGTAAAATTGGTTTATTCGGTGGTGCCGGTGTAGGTAAAACAGTATTGATTCAGGAATTGATCAACAACATCGCTAAAGGACACGGTGGTTTATCCGTATTCGCTGGTGTAGGTGAGCGTACTCGTGAGGGTAACGATTTGCTTCGCGAGATGTTGGAATCAGGAATTATTAAATATGGCGAGGCTTTCCTTCATTCTATGGAAGAAGGAGGATGGGACTTGTCAAAAGTTGATTTGAACGAAATGAAAGAGTCTAAAGCTACTT
>CBFGMW010000109.1:0-7413 GCA_965649925.1 uncultured Fluviicola sp. | reverse complement strand
TGATGTAGATGTACCCGCCGGGGACGGCGAAGGCGTTGATCTGCTCGGAGTTGAAGAACTTGATCCTGAACCAGAACTATTTGAATTTCCCGAACCAGATGTTGCCGGAGAAGAAACCGTTTGTTTATTAACACGGATCACTTTTCTTTCCGGTTCAATTGGCGGTTCATACGGATTTGGCTCTTTTGTTGTTGTTCCAGTTGCTGTTCCGTTACCGCGAGTAATCGGTTCACTTCCGGAACCAGTTTCCGTCGGAGTAGTTGTACTAGTTTCTCTCGGTTGAGCAATAACACCACCTGTTCCCGCACCAGAATCTCTTGAAATAGTTTCTGAACCTACATCCGAAGTTCCGGTTGGTTCACCACCACCACGAACAGGAGGGTTTGGTGTTGAGCTAACTCTTCCTGTAGTTCTCCCACCCGGATTTACATTTGGTACCGGAGTGGTAATCGGAGTTGTAATTGGTTCGCGAACAACAACAGGAACTGATGGTTGCGGTGTTGGAGGAATTCGCAGGAATCCGTTATCGTAAATACAAGCGTTCAAAGATGCTCCTGTAAACCCTTGACGTTCACAATCTCTTCTTGCTCTGTCACGATCAGATTGGTTTAAGTCACCAATTGTTTGATAAACTCTAGGGAAACTCGCATCCGTGAATGAAGCTGTACTTTGACCGAAACCGTAATCAAACAAAGATGTTTGCGGGGTAACTCTCCAGTAAGATGCGAAATCTTGTGCAAGGAAAGCCTGGTATTGACGTTGAAGTGCATCTGATGAAGCATCTGAAGATGCAAAAACACCCATGTTCATATTTGGTTGTCTTCCGTTCACATCAAAATCATCGTTCTGACGACCGTTGGCATTTCCAAGAACGCCATCATATATATCAGCACAAGGGAAAATTTCTACGGCAACATTTACAAAATCACCGGAACCAAAAGTTCCTCTATCCAATTTTACACGTTCGCCGGTAGGCCAGGTAACGATGTAATCATTTTTTGTAGCCGTAATAACCCCGCCGTGATTCAGATAGTAAGTTCCGTTTTCAACATAAACTGCCTGACCGTCAACCCTAAAAGGCGTAGATCTGTTTCCGTCAGGGAAAGTAGAAGCATAATAACAAACGCGATCACCGTTCACCCACATTGCAACTGCGCTATTCAGGGAAACACTTTCGCCTTCAGCGCGCTGACGCGTTTGAACGATCATGTGTCCGGATTGTGACTTAACCAGGTTAAATTCTCCAACCGTTTGGAAAGAGAACGAAGCACCATCAAAAGAAGTCAAATGCGGATCTCCGTATGTTCTTCCTTGAGCAGCACTGCAAACAGGCCGGGAAACGAACTGATTCACAGTGTTCCATTGTTGTCTGCTGGAACTGTCGGAACTATTTGTTTGCGCAGTAACAATTCGCTGCACATTGCCCCGAACATTCGCCGGCATAGCCATATACATTTCAGCTGGTGCGAATTTCTCCGGAAAATTGCGATCAGGTATCTCCTGGTTCGTAGACATTGCTTCCATGCTGTTAGCAAGCCACTCACCTCGTACCTTATCCCAAGCAACCATTTCTGAACGAACACTGGCAAACTGAGTTGTAAATGAGGAAGTCTGAGCAAAGGAGTTTCCTAAGCCAGAAATTAATAAAAGGGGTAAAACAAGTTTTTTCATAACGCTTTGTATTAAAGACTTTTCGGTAAAGACAATAAGCGTACCAAAAAAGCAACCATTAACAAATTGTTTTTAATCTAACTTTTTATACGTTTAGTTGTGAATTTTTTGTTAATTATCTAATAACAACCGTACCAAAAAAGCCTGTAAAAAGCTGACTATCAATTATTATTAACAAGCAACCAAAGATAAGAACAAATCGTTTAGCAATTACTTAAAAATCCTACTATGAAACAGTTGAAATTAATCTCAGTGTTATTTATTGTTCCATTCGTTGGCGTTCAGGCATCGGCTCAAATGACCTATTCGAACGTTACCGATCTTCAAACCCTTATTACGAATATCTTCGGTGTTCAATGCCAGGGCGTATCGAACGTGAGTATACAAGGTGCCGGTCCGCAGATTGCACGTTTTGAAAACGGCTCATCCTTAGGCGTAAACAGCGGGTTGGTACTTTCTACCGGAATACCGAATTATTCCAGTATGTCTTCCGGCAATTTTTCAAATTACGGACTGGGTATGCCCGGTGATAATGATATTATCCTGTACGGAAATTTACAGGGGCAAGGAGCCGGAAGTTTTGATGCGATAGCAGTTCACTTTGATTTTACCCCGATTATTTCAGACACTATTCGTTTCAATTATATTTTTGCTTCCGAAGAATATCCGGAATATTCGAACACACCGTATAATGACAGATTCTTGTTTTTGGTTTCTGAGAATGGCGGAACACCCGTTAATATTGCCCAGGTTCCCGGAACAACCATTCCTGTTGAGATCAACTCAATCAATCAAATTGTGAATCCACAGTACTACAACGATAATCTTGCAGGACCGAATTCAACAAATTTCGTTTTTGACGGGTATACTGTTCCACTTGAAGCAAAATTCTTTGCACAGGTTGGAAGCACCTACCATATCAAATTGGTTATTTCAGATGTATCTGATGATGTTTTTGATTCTGCTATTTTCCTTGATGAACAAGAGTCGTACAACGACATAAACGGAAATTTAACTGTGAACGGACAGGTTGCAGAAGGTTTACTTGAAGTCTTCAATTTAGTTCAGGACACCCTGGTAGCTCTTCCAGTCGAAACAGTCGCAGTTTCAAACGGAACGTATCTGATTGATAGTCTTCCTACAGGAATGTACCATGTGCGTTTTACTCCTGATCCTGTATTATTTCCCGGAACAGCACCGTTATATTTTGCAACCAGTTCAACGTGGACAGGTGCAGATGCTATTGGATTGCCATGCTATTTAAGCAATGCAGATATTGATGCAGATACGTTGAATGTTCTTGACGGAACAAGTTCTGTTTCCGGAAATATTGTAGTTGATACTTCTTATGTAAAATCGCTCACTGTTCCGTTTGAAGGAGCTCTCCTTTTATTAAAATCGGTGTCAACAAATGAAACCAAAGGTTTTGCCTTTTCTGATGTGAACGGTGATTTTACAATTGAAAATGTCCCTGCGGACGATTATTACCTTTTAGTAGACGTTCCATACATTCCGCATACAGACACTTTGGTTTTCAATGTCCCGGAAAACAGCGATGTTGAGGGAGTAGATTACGCCATTCTTACCGAAGGAATAACGAGCAATGGAACACCTTATCTTGGTATTCATGAAAACACAAAATTAAACTGGGGTATGAGCCCGAACCCGGCAAACCAATTTGTTACGGTAACTTCTGAAAACGTTACGCAAACTATTCGCGTGCTTTCCATTAACGGAACCCTTTTATTGGAAACACCATCAAACGGATTGAAAACTACACTTGACCTGCAAGGATTTGCTCACGGGGTTTATTTGATCCAACTAGATGATTACGCACCGAAGCGTTTGGTTTTAACGAACTAACAGAAAACTCTATCACATAAAAAATCCCCGGCACTTTCCGCCTCGGGCGGATTCAGTGACCGGGGATTTTTTTGAAGTGTCTTACAATTATTTCGCTGCAGCGAATTTCTTTGCGACTGTATCCCAAGAGATTACATTAAAGAATGCATTGATGTAATCCGGTCTGCGATTTTGGTAGTTCAGGTAGTATGCATGTTCCCAAACATCTAATCCAAGAATTGCTGTTCCTTTACAACCTTCTCCCATAAGCGGGTTATCCTGGTTAGCAGTTGAGCAAATCTCCAATTTTCCATCAGTTACACACAGCCATGCCCAGCCAGAACCGAAACGAGTAGCAGCAGCTTTTGCAAATTCATCTTTAAAATTCTCAAATGTTCCGAACGCATCCAGGATTGCTTGCTTCAATTCTCCTGTTGGTTCACCACCTGCATTAGGTGCCATGATTTCCCAGAACAAGTTATGATTCCAATATCCACCACCATTATTTCTAACAGCCGGTTTATCTTTTCCTAACTTCAGAATTTCTTCAATTGTTTTCCCTTCCAAATCAGTTCCGGCAATTGCGTTATTCAAATTAGTTGTATATGCCTGGTGATGTTTTGAATGGTGTATTTCCATTGTTCTCGCATCAATATGTGGCTCAAGAGCATCGTATGCATAGGCCAATTTTGGTAATTCGAATGCCATGTTTTCTATATTTTTTGTTGAATAACAAATGTAACGATTAGATGTTAGAATAACATGCGGAAAATAAAAATGTCCAACTAAAACAACTGTCGAAAATACTATGTACTGAATAACAAAAGTAGCCCCCCAGTACCTTAATCCTCCAAAATGGGAGTGAATAATATATTAATTTCGCGCCAATATTGGTGAATCAGAGACACTGGAAACAAAGTGTTCTTGAGCACTCAAATCTTTACTGTGCTACACTGAAAGCTATACTGCATCAAGTATAAGACCAAATTAAAATGTCGGAAAACACTACAACGCAACCTGCAACTTCCGCTCAACGCAAGAAGAGTCGATTTATAGTTTTTTACAAAGAATCGATACTATCAATCAAGACAGTTGATGTTTCATATTTCACACTCGAAAAGGGAAGCGTACAGCTTTTCACCCTAAGTGGGAAAGGCTATCACCTGAAAGGAAGCCTGTCGGAAATTTCAGAGCTTCTAGATCCTCAGCTCTTCTTCCAGGTTAGCAGATCCTCAATTGTTTCGTTCGAGGGTATTGACAGAGTAGAAACTTATTTTGGTCAGCGGGCAATGATCTTCATGAAATCATCAGGCAAAATACTTGTCACCAAAAGTCGCTTACCTGCTTTTCTGGAATGGCTTGATCAGTAAACTTGATCTACAGTCTTTTTAGTCGGTTCAAATCCGTATTCAGGCATTTCAGCTCACAAATTAGCTGTTTCGGACTTTCCAGCTGAATCGATTTAGGAATTTTGCTCTTCTTTGCGGACGATTTAAACACTATGAGAACTTCTGTAAACTACTCCAAGCAAAAATCTGTTCAAACACTCTTAACTATTTGTATTATCACTGCATACTCTTTGCTATGCAGTCCTGTGATTTCAAACGCACAATGTTCAGCACCACCCGTGCAGCCAACATGCGCAAGTGGAATTGAACTGATAGACAACGACAATCTAACAGTTGGCATAACAAGAGTCGTAACGGGAACGTCAAACTTTAGCGGTTTAACAGTTAACGGCGGAACATTAATTGTTTGCGGTACACTAAATCTTTCAGCAATTACTTTCACTTCAGGAACCATTTACGTTTGCGCCGGTGGAAACTTAAGTGTAACAACAGGTGCGGCGGTGGTTTTCGGATCTAACTGCAGTTTATACAACTATGGTTATGTTTATTTCTCAAGCAGTATAGTAACCGGGCCGAACAATCTCCTGATGAACTGTACATTGTCCTCACAATTCAACATTACATTCAATCAGTTGGTAATTCAGGGCCCAAATACCCAGTTCGTAAATTACGGATCGTTTACATCCAGCTATTTCATTGTTCAAAGTAATAATTCACCCAATCCCATTTGTTCGGGAGCCGGATCAGCGATAGAAACCGGAACCATGATCAATCAATATCCGGATGCGTTCACTTCACCAAGTGGTCAGTCATGTATTGAAATCTATAGTCAGGTAATAAACTCACAGCAAATGACTACTACTTCCAACGTAAACATTTGTTATTTTGGGAGCAGCGCAGCAGGTTTAAATTTCGGAAGCGCAACAGTTTCCCTGAACTGTAACTCATGTTCCATTGCACTTCCGGTAGACGACATTCAGCTTCAGGGCAACTGTATAAATGAACAAATTAAACTACGCTGGACAGTAGAGTCTGAACATGATTGTTCGAAATACGACGTGCAGCTTTCAGAGGACGGAACCACTTTCAACAATATTCGGGAGATAAATTGTTCAGGGCCGTCGTTAACACCTTTGAGTTATGAATGTCTTTTGAACGTTACACCGCTTGCCCATTACTATGTGCGTATTAAGCGATCTGATATTGACGGAAACGAAAGCTTTTCAGATCCATTGGTATTGAATTGTTTGCTGGGAAGTACCATTGATATTTTCCCAACCTATGTAGTCGGTTCACAAATAACTGTGAAGTCCGATGACCGAATAGTAGCAATCAACATGTACGCAATGGACGGCCGAATGGTTAAGAATTTCGCTATTGAACCAAATCAGAATAGTATTGTTTTAGATATTGGAAATGAAACTGCGCTTGGCCAATATTTATTGACAGTTGAAACACCTGCAACGCGGGTAGATAAACTCATCCATATTGCTCACTAGCGATTAACATAGTTGGAACCGGAACGCAGGGAATTAAGTCTCTGCGTTTTTTCGTTAACTCGAAAATTTCCTTTTCTGAACAATTTATCGGCCGTTTCAGCATTAATGAATCAGAAACAACTAAAAACAGACTTGTTTCTTTTATTAATTTAACGAATGGATGGTGTGATTTTCGAAAAAGAACACGAACTTAGCCACTTGAAAATTTTATGTACATGGTCAACCCAAAATTGGTTCATACTTTACTCTTCTTTTTTACAATCTGTGCTTCGCTAAGCTGGTCTCAGCCAAAATCAAATGTTATTGATAAAATTGTAGCGCAGGTGGGAGATAACATTATTCTCTACTCTGAACTTCAGGGACAAAAACAATCTATTCTTGAAAACGGCGGGACACTTGGTGAAAACATCGAATGCGAATTGATCGAACAAATGTTGTATCAGTTTTTGCTTGTGAACCAGGCAGAACTTGACAGTATTATGATTTCGGATGAGCAGGTTGATGCTGAAATGGAGAACAGAATCAGACAAATTGAGCTTTCCATGAAAGGAAAAAGAGATGAAAAAGGTGAGCCCATTACCTTCGAATCGTTCTATGGAAAATCTAAAAGTGCTGTAAAAGACGAATTCAGAGTAGATATCAAAAAACGTCTTCAGGGCCAGGAAGTTGAGCGCGGAATAACCGGAGCGATCAGTGTTTCACCAAGAGAAGTTGAATATTTCTTCGACGGCATTCCAAAAGACAGTTTGCCTTATATCAATAGTCAATTGAGTTTTCAGCAAATTGGAATTCTTCCCACAATAACAAAGCTCGATAAAGAAATTGCTAAAAACAAGCTGGAAGATATCCGCAAACAAGTCGTTTCCGGAAAAGTGTCTTTTGCCGGAGCAGCAACTATTTATTCTGAAGATTTAGGAAGTGCTCAGATTGGCGGACGAATTGAAGCCACAAAAGGAATGATGGTTAAACCCTTTGAGCAAATGGCCATGGGGAATTTAAAACCAGGTGATGTTAGCCCGGTATTTGAAACAGAATTCGGCTATCACATTATG
>CBFGMW010000108.1:0-7467 GCA_965649925.1 uncultured Fluviicola sp. | reverse complement strand
GAAACAATAATTGTTGTTGGCGGTTCCGGAATGTTTATTGATGCACTCTGCAAAGGTTTAGACGATATTCCAACCGACGAAAACATTCAGGCTCAGTTGAGAGAAGAATACGAAACCCGCGGAATACAAGTTATGCTCAACGAACTGCGGAACAGCGATCCCGATTATTACAACGAAGTTGATCAGAAAAATGCACACCGTGTTTTACGAGCATTAGAAGTTATTCGCATTACAAATCAACCATTCTCTGAATTGCGGAAGAACTTCAATAAAGAACGACCGTTTGAATGCGTCTATTTTCATATCGATCATCCGCGTGAGGAATTGTATGATCGCATCAATCAACGGGTTGACAATATGATAGAAGCCGGATTGATTGACGAAGTAAAAAATCTCGAAGACAAAAAACACCTTGCCAGTCTTCAGACCGTTGGCTACCAGGAATTATTCGATTGTTTCGACGGAGTTTATATGTTTGATGAAGCAATCGACAAGATTAAACAGCACACGCGCAACTACGCAAAACGCCAAATGACCTGGATCAGAAGAAATCCTGATTCAACGGCATTAATTCCGGGAAAGAAACTAAGCCTGTTTGAACAGTTGCTAAAGAAACTTGGAAATCAATAGAATACACTATTGGAATGATTATTGAAAGTTACCGGGAAATTCATCAGAACAAATTTAAATAGCATATACAAATGGATATTTATTTTGAAAACGTAATGCCTCACCCACTTTCTTCCATCGATCATTGAAAAGAGAGTATCTGGGGAAATCAAACACACCTTAAAGCCGGAAAAAAGATTTTGCTGAATGCTTCGAGCGGAAAAGGGAAATCAACATTCGCAATGAGCGTTTTCGGTATTCGATCAGATTATAGCGGAACAATCCGGTACAACGACAGAGATATTAAAACTTACTCAGTTGACGATTGGGTAGATGTTCGTCAAACCAAAATTTCTACCGTTTTCCAGGATTTACAGTTATTTCCGAATTTGACGGTACGTGAAAACCTGATGCTGAAAAACAATCTGACCAATTTCAAAACAGAGGCAGAAATGTTTGCATTAATCGACCGATTCGGAATTGCGTTTAAATGGGACGAAAAATGCGGATTGCTTTCTATGGGACAACAACAGCGTGTGGCAATCGTTCGTTCACTTTGTCAGCCATTCAGATGGTTAATCCTCGACGAACCTTTTTCTCACCTCGATGAGAATAACAGTCGTCTTTGTTTGCAAGCCATTGCAGAAGAATGCGATGCGCAAAAAGCCGGGTTCGTTTTAACTTCGTTAGACGATGATACCCGATTCCCTTACGATTACGAACTTAAACTCTGAGCCACATGTTACGTCAATTATTATTCAGATACCAGGATCGTAAACAATTGTACATTGCCATCGGCGGCTCGTTTTTAGGAATGACTTTCCTCATTACTTCCATTCATTATCTTATTCGCGTGAACGAGTTTGGTGAAGGAGCCGACGTACTTGGTCCGAACACAATTATTGTTCAGAAGAAAATTTCTTCGGCAAACACACTTGGAATTGCCAAAACAGATTTTTCACTTGCCGAAATAGAAAACATCAAAAAGGAGCCTGGCGTTTTGAAAGTGGAACCGGTTGTTTCAAACAATTTTGATGTTTCCTTCGAAACTGCTGATCCTTCCGTTCCTCGCTTCCGTTCAAACGTTTTCATACAAACCGTTGACGAAGATTTCCTGGATGTGAAAACAACCAAATGGAAATGGAAAGCCGGAGACTCTATTGTACCGATGATTATGCCGCGTGATTTCCTGGTTATGCTCAATACATACATGAGTGCTCAGGATATCCCGCAAATCAGCGATGAACTGGCAATGGACATCCGTTTCAAATTCACATTGCAAAGCGAAACTCAAAAGGAATGGATCGATGTGCGCATTGTAGGCTTCACCAATGAAGTAAGCTCAATGTTAGTTCCTGAAAGCTTTATGAGCTGGGCGAATGAGCGCTATGGGAAATCGGAACCCATGAAAATTTCGCAGCTAATGATCTCAGGTGAAGAAAGCAATTTCGGGTTGATCGAAGAAATGATGAAAAACCGTCATTATGAAAGCAAGAAATCGCAGGCTGTTATCGGACGCCTGAAAAGTATGGTTAGTACATTGATTCTGGTAGTTCTCGGGATTTCAGTGATTGCCGTTCTGCTTTCGGGATTGGTTTTAATTCAATACCTGCAGTTGTTACTGAGCAAAAACGCTTATGAAGTAAGAACACTGCTCCGCATGGGTTATCATCCGAAAACGCTTACCAGACAGTTCTTTGTTTATTTTACAAAAGTTTTCGGAATCGTGGCCATATTGAGTTTAATTGCATTTGTATTGTTTAAATTTGCTCTCGACAATATGTTCGAAGAAGGAGGACTTTACATTGGAACGGGTTTCACCGTTCTAAGTATTTCGGCCTTGTTATTTGCTTACCTGATCTTTGCCCTGGCAAGTTTCATGAGCGCCAGAAAAGGAATCCTTCAGCAGAACAACGGTTAATATTTTGTTAAAGGAAATGCTTTTTTAAAATGACTACGTTAATAGATAAATTAAAAGATCCAACCATGATTAGAATTACCAAACTTACCCTTGCATTTGGTTTCTGCCTGATGACAACTTTAAGTTTTTCTCAAAAATTGCGATTCAAAATTGAAGGAGTTCCAGATACTACTGTTTATCTGACCAAATACTGGGGAAAAGGCTTGTATTATGCTGATACGGCTAATATCAAAAACGGAATTGTTGAATTCAACGCAAAATCTGATCTGCAGCCTGGAATGCTGGCGGTGCTTTTACCTGGTCAGAAATATTTCGAATTCATTTACAACAAAGAAGATATTTCGATTGAAACAAAAAATCCGAATTTCATTCCTACAATGGTTGTGAAGAAGTCGGTAGAAAACAAGTTATTTGTTCCATACATTCAGTATTTAAATACAAACAGAATTTTAGCCGATTCTTTGATAAAAATCAAGAACTCGTTAAAACCGGAAGACGAACAATACAAAGCACTTGGAAAAAGAGTGGATGCTATTTCAAAAGATGTGATTGATTACCAAAAGAAATTGATTGCAAACAACCCGACGACACTTTGCGCGAAGATTATCAAAATGTCGATGGACATTGAGCTTCCTGAACCACCTAAGAATGAAGCAGGAATAATTACTGATTCTACTTTTGTTTTCAGATACTACAAAGCCCATTTCTGGGATAATATTGATCTGCAGGATTCTCGTTTAGTGAACACAAATATTTTTCAAAATAAGCTGGAAATGTACTTTGGTAAAACAATGATTCTTCAGCATCCTGATTCAATTTTGGCTGTAGCTATTCCTTTCTGTCAGAAACTTCCGAAAGGCTCAGAAATGTTCAAATTCTGTGTAGATAATATTACCAACACTGCAAACAAATCCAAGATCATGGGAATGGACAAAGTGTTTGTAATGATGGTTGATGCATTCTACTGCAAACGCGATGAAAAAGGAGTTTCACTGGCTTACTGGATGAAGGAAGACAAATTGAAAGAATTGTGCGAAAACAATGAAGTTCAAAAGCATTTGGTTCAGGGTGTTGTTCCGCCAAACGTCATTTTACTCGATACGACAGACAAAGTCTGGAAAGACTTCTACAGTTTAAAATCAGACTACACAATCTTGTATTTCTGGGATCCGGAATGCGGACACTGTAAGAAAACAACACCAAAATTACAGGAGTTGTATGCGAAAAAACTGAAAGCAAGAAACGTAGAAGTATTTGCAATTGGTAAAGCCACCGGAGAAGATTTCGAGAAATGGAAAAAATTCATTCGTGATAACGGATTAACTTTCATCAATGTCGGCATGACGAAAACACTGTTTGAAAAAGCAACTTCAGATCCTAACAGTTTGGTTCCGGTGATCGGTGATAAGCGTCCGAAACCAACCACACTGGAATCATTGAACTATCACGACACTTACGATTTGTATGCAACGCCAAGAATCTTCCTGTTGGACAAAGACAAAAAGATCATTGCAAAACAATTAACGATTTCTCAGTTGGAAGACATTTTGGATCACGAACAAAAAATCAAAGATCCGGTGAAATTATTCCCTCCTGATCCGGAAGAGGAAGCACATTGATTTTCCTTTAAGGAAAAAGACAATAAAAAAGTAGGGCCAACTCGCGAGTTGGCCCTACTGCATTTTTATGGATTCTATTTCTTAACCACGAGAATGAAAAGCAACCTTATTTCCTTCTGTATCGATGAAATGGGCCATGTAACCGTTTCCGCCGAGTGATGTTTTTGGCAAGATTACTTTTCCTCCTGCTGCTTCTACGCGTGAAAGGGGAATTGCCAGGTCTTCTCCTCCGTTCAAATAAACCAATGAACCAATCATAGACGGTTCAAAATGCGGTCCGGCTACAATGGCTCCACCAATTCCCTTTTCCATATCACACGGAATAATTCCGTATTCGTATTCAGGGTGTGGCATCACGTGGATTTCCACATCCAAAACCGTTTCGTAAAAAGCAGAGGCTCTTGCAAAATCTTTTACCGGTATTTCAAACCAGTTTACAGCACTCACTAACATATATTCTTAATTTAAAATTTCTATTTCAGTCTTACTGCACAAAATGAAACGGTTCTTTCCATAAACCTGATTTTTCATTTTTATCATAACAATCACCTTCGATGCATTCAAAAGAAAAATCGGGACCGATTTCATAGACTTTCCAGCGGTTTCCGGAAGTCTCGTCGTTGAAAATAAATTGGTTTGGAGTTTCTGTTGTTTCCAGTATTCCTTCTAATATAATCACCTCGTCGTCATCAGGATCAGGAGAATCAAAGATCATTGAAACAGAATGTGGAATTCCACTCTTAAAAGTGACGTACATTGCAACTTTCCCATTCTCGTAGTAGTTTAGCTCTAAACCAATCTGTGAATACATACGGACATCCTCCGGATTCCCGGAAATGTCTTCTTCATCGAAATAAGTGGTAAAATCAATTTTGGTTAACGCAACCTTTTGGCCTGATTTATCTGTTACGACAACCGTTGGTAAATCATTTTCACTGTTGAAAGCAAATGTTACCTCAGGAGTGATTTCCTTTATTATCTGAGATTTATAGGTATTTCCTACTCTCATAGCCACACCGGCAAATGTTTCCTTCGTGTTTTGACAACTAAAGAAAAAAACAACATTTTTCTTTTGCTCCTTTGTTAGATACTGATCCAAATCACCCTCATATTCATTGAAGGAATAAAAGACTGCATCATTTTCTGTTTTGTATTGTCCAAAATAAACCGGATCAAACGGATCTGTTTGGGCATATAAAAAAACTGTTTGAATAGAAGTAGACAGGAACAAAAAAATAAATTTCATTGACATAAACTATTAATAGGTTTGCACAAAATATTTCCTTCCAGATACCACATTTGTATTTTATCGAAACAATCGTCTCAGGTACATTCAAATTCCATGGTGTTTTCTGAATTTTAATATCCAAGCATGAATTCCTCTTTCCACATTCCGCATTTGTTATTCGCATCCGGGCATTTCCCACTTGCACAAGAGAATTTCCATCCTGAATTATCATTCTTTGAGATCATTTCCGCTTTCAGTTTATAACCTGAGGGATCGGTATAAAAATAAGTGTTTTGTGAACCTTCTTGTTGAACTAAATCTCCGGTAATTTCTAATTCAGGACAAGATTTTGTTGCAGGAATAGTTAAAGAAATGGAAATCAGATCATTTTTCATGAACAAGAGTAATTCTCCCTGATCAGCACGCGTAAATTGAAAAACAGAAGGTAGATCTTCAGCTGTTTCTTCATCATCGTAATAATCAACGTCTCCGGATTCTTCGTCTGAATATCCTTCATAGTCTGAATAGGTTTCCTCATCGTAGTAATAAGGATCAACCATCTTACTCAAGGTCATTTTCTTTCCTGACTCCTCTGTTACATCCAACATTTGTTTCCCGCTCTCAGACCTGAAAACGAATGTAAGCTGAGGAAGTGATTCTGTGACACAAGAAACATAGTTGCCGCCCTTTTTCATGGCTGCACCAAATTTATCATCAACAACATTTACTTCATAAATGAAAACGAAAACTGCATACTGCCTTTGTTCAGCGGTTAAAAGATCACTATACTCCTGCCCATTCTCCAGAATATGGAAAATAATACTTCCATCATCTGTTTTATATTTTCCGATATAATTCTCATCAAACTGGGCGGATAAAAACCCTGCTTGAAGAGCTGCGAATAAAAATAGTAGTGTAGATTTCATAGTAGTGATCTTTTAATTCTTTATTATAAAGATTTCCTTCCAAATACCGCATGTGCCTTTTTTGTCAAAGCAATCTCCCTTGACGCATACAAACTGCATGGTGCTTTCCGATTCAATCAGGTGCAAAACGAATTTACCTTCCGGATCATTGTAAATGTACATTCCTTCTTCTCCACTGCGAACTACATCGTCTACAATCAAGACTTCAGAGCACGATTTGGCAGCAGGAATTTGAAGCCCAATCGTCAATGATTCCTCTGTAAAAACGGCTACAAGCTCTGCCCCGTCAGACCGCACATATGTGCGCACAGCCACAGAAACATCTGTGGCTTCATCACCTAATTCCTCATCCTGGAGAACAGGAGAAACATTTTCTTCATCCTGAATATACTCATAACCTAAATCCGACTCTTCATCGTCATAATATAGATTCGCAACTGTTTTAGTTAATCCGATCTTCTTTCCGGATTTTTCGGTTATTTCTATCGTTTGAACGCCATCCAGATTTTTAAACGTGAACAAAAATTCAGGACAATCTTCGTTTACTACGGAAACGTAGCCATTTCCTTTCTTCATGGCTACACTCATTCCGACTGCATCCCTATTTTGATAGGTAAAGATAAAAACGGCATTTTTTCTTTGCTCTTCTGTAAGGTCTAATCTGCCTGATTCATTCAAATTGTAAATGTAGAAATAGATCTCATCATCTTCCGACCTATAAGCCCCCAAATAATTCGGGTCGAACTGCTCGACCTGGGAGAATAATAACCCTGTTTGAAAAAGCGCAAATAGTAGTATCAATTTCAGTTTCATAATTCATTTATTTAGTTGCAATTGATTTGAAGTATCCTTCATAATCATCGCAATCGCCGATGGAGTAAATATAACTCTTGTCGTATTCTTTCTTGATTTTTCTGAATGAAGGGTTTACTTTATCCAAAAGGGCAAGCTCACGGTAGGCGTAGTAATCTTCTGAATAACTCAGATACGATTCACCATCATCATAAGCCATTTCATATTTCTCACAAAGTCCTTTCATGATGAGCGAAATGAATTTGAAATCTTTCTTAGTTGCACTTTGTTCGGCGATACTGTAATATTTCTGAGCCATCAGACACTGGAAATATTCATCATCGTCTTCCAAACCAGTCAGGTTCGCATTTA
>CBFGMW010000107.1:0-7565 GCA_965649925.1 uncultured Fluviicola sp. | reverse complement strand
TGATTACGAAGGTGCAATGGCCGATTACACAAAAGCTATTGAACTTGATGGAACACGAGGTGCTCTTTATAATGACCGCGCCCTATGCAAAATCCAGTTAAATAGAAATTCAGAAGCTTGCGCTGATTTGAAAAAAGCGATTGAAGTAGGCGGTTCGTCATCTGCACAAAAACTCCTGGATGAATATTGTAAGTAAAATAATTAAACGAGTAACAAAAATGAAATATCTATTAATATCCTTTGTTATTAGCGTCGCGAATATTAGTTACGCTCAAACATTTGAGGAAAATCTGAATAATGGAATCGAAAAAGAAGAATCGGGAGATTATAAAGGCGCCATTTTAGATTTTAATAAAGCAATTGCCCAGGATCGCAAAAATCCGTTGGCTTATTATTTCAGAGGTATTACAAAATATGCAAACGATGATTTAAAAGGTGCAGTTGCAGATTTGAACACTGCCATTACATTATACCCGGATGATGCGGATTATTATGAATCGAGAGGATTGGCAAAATGGGACTTAAACGATCTGAAAGGAGCAATGGCGGATTACACGAAGGTAATTTCGCTTAGTCCTAAAAATGCTTCAGCATATTACAATCGCGCGTTATTAAAAGAAGAATTAGACGATCAGCCCGGGGCATTGGCTGATTATAATAAAGCTATTGAATTCGATCCGGAAGATCCCGACAGTTATATGAATCGTGGAATTTTAAAATATTCTACTTCTGATTATACAGGAGCAATAAAAGATTACACAAAAGTAATAGAGCTCACTCCTGAAAATCACTATGCCTATTCAAACAGGGCTGATGCGAAATCAGATTTAATGGATTTTTCAGGCGCAATATTAGATTATAGTAAAGCCATTACGCTGGATCCAACTTATGGAACAGCATACTACAACAGAGCAATCGCATATATCGAATTGGACAAAACCACAGAAGCTTGCAGTGATTTCAAAAAAGCCGCTGAGCTGGGAGAGGAAATGGGGCAGGAAGCAATTGATCTGAATTGTAAATAAATCTGAATTCTACTTTCAATTAAAAGTACTTAAGTGATAGTCTGGATATAATTTAGTGTATTTTCGTTGAAAACTTTTTTATTGGATTTCGATAGTTAATTGATTGATTTAAAAACAGTTTATATTTTTGTCCAAACTTCACTTATGAAAAATTTCTTCCTGCTATTTGCTATTTCATTATTTTTTATGTCCTGTGGCTCTGACGGAGAATGCAAGGAATGTAATAAGAAAAAGGACGAACCCGTTAAAGACACCGTTGTTGATTCAATGGAAGAAGCATTGAAAAACGATTCAGCGGTAACAGTCGGAATGACGAAGGAACAGAAAATCAACCACGTTAAAATTGTACAGAAGTATGGCGAGCAGTGGGATTTCTGTAAATGTGTTGTTGCAACAGATTCAATTGATGATGCCGTTGAGAATTCAAAATTGACAGATGATCAGGTGACGAAGTTAATGGAACGTTGGGATTACGTTGATAAAAAATGCAAGGAACTAACCACTTTTGATAACCAAACTCCTGACGAACGCGCAAGACACGATAAAAAAGTGATCAAGTGTTTGAAAGAACACGGCTTGAGAAAATAGGTGTTTTTCCACCTGTATTTGATTTATGAAGTCTGTTATTCTCTTCTCTTTTGCTTTGTTCAGTTTTGCCTCATGCAGTACTGGTAAATCAGCCATTGAATCTGATCAAACATCTGAAGCTGACATGACAGGGGCTCCGAATGAAGAGTGGGATTTTTGTCAATGTATTGTCAAACTTGATTCAATAACATTTGCAATTGAAAGTGATAAGCTTACTGAATTACAAATAGATAAATTGATGCAGCGTTGGGGATTTGTTGATCAAAAATGTAAAGAGCTAACTGCTTTTGACAATTCAACACCGCAATCTCGGGAGAAGCACGAGAAACATGTAAGAACGTGTTTGGAATGAAATTCACTAACAACTGACAAACTCCATGTACCCAGTAACCAAATTTGGTTATTAGGTAATTAGTGAATTCACTTACAGTAAATTTCTTACCTGATTTTCTGCTCAAGCGCAATCGCTAACGACACATAGAAATTTCTTCCCTGCTGCTGGATTCCAATATTTTTCAACGATGATAAATGATTGAAGTAAGCTGTATTAAAGATATTCTTTACTCCGCCTCCAAGCGTTATTTTTTCCATCCCTTCTTTACCCAATTACAAACTAAACGATACATCAAATAAAGAATAGGCTTTGGTGCTCGTTTCAAACTCCGAAATCCTGTCCTGGGCAAAATAATACGAATGTTGAATTGCGAAATATCCGGAAGGTTTCGATTTAGAAATTACACCCAGGGGAACTTTCACTAAAGTATTGATTCTCGATTGCGGAATGAACGGAAGGGAGGCTCCGGAATGCTGCTCACCGCGAACGTAGGAATAAGTGCCTTCTAAATGGAAACCGTGTGCAAAGTGTGGGTGCAGATGAATCCCGAAATCGGCACCATACAATGCAACCTGGTTTGTTTGATCGTATACATAAACCGGGCGGTCTTCAATTACAGAATCAATCGGACTTAAATAGATATAGTTGTTGATATTATTGAAAAACGGGTTGAAAACCATGGAAAAATGCTCATTTCCGTATTCATAAGTAAAATCAATCTGCGTGGCTTGTTCCGTTTTCAAATCTGTTGATCCGATTTCATAACGCAAAGCTCCTTCGTGCGCACCGTTGGCAAGAAGTTCAGACGTATGCGGAGCTCTGAATCCACTTGATAAATTCAATCTGAACGTAGAATTACGGACAACGCGTAAAATTCCGGCAGAATAATTCAGACTTGAATAATCTTTTGAGAAATGAATAGAATCGTCTTTTACAGTAATTGATCTCAAGTCACCGCGAATTCCGGTTTGAAACTTAAAGTCTCGTATTGGGAAGTCGAAAACCAGGAAAGCCCCGTTATCCATGGAATTGGCATTCGGAATCAATCGTTCTTCGGCATTTTCGCTATTTCTGTTTCGTTGGTCCATTCCCTGGATTCCAACTGTTGCAAAAACACGGCGTCTTAAAGCATGCCTGTATTTCACTGTGTAAACTGTCGAATTCAGATGCATAGCTAAAGCGGCTTCATCAAAACTATCCTCAAATTCATTCAAAGAATTGTAGGTGTTTCCAACATTGATCTGCAAATCATTGCCATGATTCAGGAAAAACTTGTTCTCCCAGGAAGCAATGTGGTTTTCGATGTATTGAAATGGTGTTTCCAGTTGTCTGCTGGTTTCGGTACTTTGAAAAGAAAGCGAAGTTACAATACTATCTTCGCTTTCTCCGGGAATCCCGACATGTGAACTCAGGTATGTATACCGCAGATTTGTCACCCATTTTCCTTTCGAATAGCCAAATGAAAGTTTAGCCAGTTTGTCGTTGTAGCGGGAATTTACCAGGTAATTTCCGTTCGCCAGTTTGAAATCGGCTGAAGTATTGTAACCTGCAAACACATTCATTCTGAACTTGTTTTGAGAGAATTTCAGTCCGGCATACGATTGTGAGTTCAACCCGTTGAATTCAAATGAACTCCCGATTTTTTCTTCCACGTAACCCGATTTTGTATAAGCTTCATCTACAAAATAAACAATCCCACCTAAAGCGTCGGAACCGTAATATAAACTTGCCGGACCTTTCAAAATTTCTACAGATCCCACTCCCAATGAAGTAACGCCCATTCCGTGATCACTTCCCCATTGCTGGTTCTCAATGCGAATCCCATTTAAAAGAGTAACAACACGAGTTCCGCTCAATCCGCGGATAACAGGTTTACTGATTCCGTTACCGGTTGAAGCAGCATAAACTCCCGGAATTTTCGAAAGTGCTTCTCCCAGGTTGGTCGATTTAACTGTATTCAATTCCTCGATCTTTTTCACTTCGATATGTGTTACCGTTTCCCGTTGTAACGTTCCGCGGGAAGCAACAATAACCACTTCATCCAGTTCAACGTGACTCGGAATAAGTGCAAGAATCACCTGAATTTTTCCGTTGATCGGTTGAGCAGTAGTCTGAAAGGAATTGGATTGATATCCTTCTTTTTCAACCACAATTCTTACGGTTGAAGGTAGTTCAAGGTTAAACTGAAAATCACCGTTTACATCTGTTTCTGTTGAAGTCCCTAGATCTATCAATCGAACTGTTGCGCCAACAACCGGTTTTTTTGTTTCTGAATCCTCTATTTTCCCTGACAATCCTTGTGAGAATGAAAACGAAAAGGCAAGAAGACTAATAATAAGTGTAAAGAAGAGTTTCATATAATGCAATTGTGTTGCAAATATAAAAACGAATCTGGATTAAATGCAATATTGTTGCAATAAATTATTTGAAAACAAAAAAAAGGGAACCGAAGCTCCCTTTTGATATTCATTTGTTGCGATCAATTAGTAGTAAATCAATCGGCGAACTTTAGTAATGTGCTTCGCTAAACGGATTACTTGTTTCGTATAACCGAACTCGTTATCGTACCATGTATACAAAACAACATTTTTCCCGTCAGGAGAAACGATTGTTGCATGTGAATCATAAACAGAACAGCATGTATTACCAATGATATCGCTTGAAACCAATTCCGGATCGTACGAATAGAAGATCTGATTTACCAATTCTCCTTCCAAAGAAGCCTGACGAACCACGTTATTTACGTCTTCGATTGTTGTTCCTTTTTTTAATTCCAATGACAAAATTGCCAATGAACCATTTGGAGTTGGTACACGAACCGCATTTGCTGTCAATTTGTCTTTCAAATCTGGAATTACTTTCGTTACCGCAGCTCCAGCTCCGGTTGAAGTGATTACCATGTTAATTGCAGCAGAACGACCACGACGAGATGACTTATGCATGTTATCCAGTAAGTTTTGGTCATTCGTGTATGCGTGAACTGTTTCAATATGTCCTTTCACAACTCCATAAGAATCATTGATTACTTTCAGGATTGGAGAAATAGCATTTGTTGTACAAGAAGCGGCAGAATAGATCTTCTCGTTTTCAATATCCAATGTTCCCTGGTTAATTCCGTAAACTACATTTGGAATTTCTTTTCCGGGCGCAGTTAACAACACTCTTGAAACACCATTTGATTTCATGTGACGTTCCAATGCTTCACGATTTGTGAAAACACCGGTATTATCGATAACTAAAGCATTCTTAATTCCGTGAATCGTATAATCTACGTCTTCCGGATTAGAAGCATCAATCATTTTAACAGTATGACCATTGATGATCAACGCTTTGTTTTCCAGATCTTCAACAACCGTTCCTTTGAAAGCTCCGTGAACAGAATCAGAACGAAGTAAAGCGGCACGTTTGATAATGTCTTTATCAGAAGCTCCGCGAGTAACAATAGCACGTAAACGCAATTGTTGTCCTTTACCGGCTTGTTTAATCAACTCACGGGCAGCCAAACGTCCAATTCGTCCAAAACCATACAACACAACGTCACGCGGCTCAACCGAGCCAGAAGTTGCAGTTGTGAAACCAGCCAATTTAGAAGCAAGGAAATCTGCTTTTGAAGTTGCTCCTTCAGCTTCGTATTCAGAAGCCAATTTACCAATGTCCAACTTGGCAGGTGCCAAATCCATTTTCAACAATTCTTCAGCAAGTCCGGCAGTAGTTTGAATGTCGATTGACTTTTTAACTACATTTTTCGCGTACTCGTGTAGGTTTAAAATTTCTGAAATCGTGATGTCGGTAAGATGGTTACGGAAAAGTACCAACTCGATACCTTTATCGTACAACAACTCACCAACGTGACTTGATAATTTTACGGCAGCACGTTCGCGTTGAACATGTTGGTTTAGCTCTTTTTCATAGCCAACTGCAGTTTCCATGTTTTGTTTTTGTTTAAAAATGAATATTAATTATGATCCTTATAAAGCAAAAAAGGTCGCCCGCAATGCAGACGACCTTTTCGTTTATCCTAAATAAGCCTTTAACAATTTGTTTCTCGAGGTGTGGCGCAACCTTCTGATTGCTTTCTCCTTAATTTGTCGGACACGTTCACGTGTCAGATTAAATTTGGCACCAATCTCTTCAAGTGTCAATCCGTGGTTCATTCCGATTCCGAAGAACAAACGGATGATTTCACGTTCCTTATCAGTCAATGTACTCAAAGAGCGTTCAATTTCACGTTGTAATGATTCTGCCATCAAAGCGTGGTCTGCTTTCGGTGAATCTGAATTAGCCATTACATCCATTAATGTACCTCCGTCCTCTGAAGAGGATAGGGGAGCGTCCATTGATACATGACGACCTGAAACGTTTAAACTTTCTTTGATCTTGTCTTCAGGAACTTCAAGAGCTTCAGCCAATTCTTCAGCAGAAGGCGGGCGTTCAAATTCCTGCTCCAAACGAGAGAATGCTTTGTTGATCTTGTTCAATGAACCAACCTGGTTCAAAGGCAAACGTACAATACGTGCTTGTTCGGCCAAAGCCTGCAAAATTGACTGACGAATCCACCATACAGCGTATGAAATGAATTTAAAACCACGGGTTTCATCAAATTTTTGTGCTGCTTTGATCAAACCTAAATTTCCTTCATTAATCAAATCGGGAAGTGTAAGCCCTTGATTTTGATACTGTTTTGCAACCGACACAACGAAACGTAGGTTCGCTCTGGTTAGTTTTTCTAAAGCTCGTTGATCGCCTTGTTTGATTTTTCGAGCTAATTCTACCTCTTCTTCAGCGGTAATTAGTTCTTCTTTACCAATGTCCTGAAGATACTTGTCAAGTGATTGACTCTCACGGTTGGTAATGGATTTTGTAATCTTTAATTGTCTCATGTACAGAACAGAATTTCCAATTTAAAACGTAAAATGGACTGCAAAGTTACGATGAAAAGGAAGTACAATCCAAATTAATTTAACAATAAGTCCGGAATTTTTCGCTTACCAAAAAGCGTGCCCTATTACCCAATTGGCTACAAACCAAGAGAGATGCCGTATTAAGGGCATCTCTCTAAATTATGAAACAATTGTTAATTCGCTATATTCCGAATGCGATGTAATCTTTTTTGCCGTTTGCGTGTACAATTTCGAGATAAACACCACCTTTCGCTACATTCAGGAAAGAGGTTAATTTCTCTACAGATTCACAAGGCTTTTGATTCACCGAAATGATAACATCTCCTTCTACCAATCCGGCCGATTTAAGCTTTCCGGGTTCCAGTGATTTGATTTTAACTCCCTGCGTGATATTCAGCTCTTTCTTCTCTTTATCTGTTAAGTCACCGAATGTGCCACCAAGTGAACTGGTTTTACTGATCTCATCTTTCGTTTTTAAAGCAGTTTCGCCATCCGCTGAGCGAAGCAGTACTTCTTTGATGACTTCCTCGTTCTCAGTATTGCGCAAAGTAAGAGTTACTTTATCGCCAGGACGACGTTTACCAATTTCCTCCTGTAACGATGCGACAGAGTTCACTTCTTTCGAACCAACTTTGGTAATTACCCAGTTTTTCTTGATTCCTGCTTTGTCTGCTCCACCACCTTCAGTAATCCCGCTGATGAAGATTCCTCTTGTGG
>CBFGMW010000106.1:0-7582 GCA_965649925.1 uncultured Fluviicola sp. | reverse complement strand
TTCGCAGGTAATGAATGCTCTTGTAAACGCTATTCGAAATGGAAAAGAAGTAAAGGTGATAGTAGAACTACAGGCGCGTTTCGACGAAGAGAATAACCTGCAATGGGCAGAAAGGCTAAAAGAAGACGGCGCGCAAGTTATTTACGGTTATGAGGGGCTGAAAATTCACAGTAAACTCATCCAGATAGAACGTATCTCCGACAAGAAAAGGCAACTCATTTCCTATGTCGGAACCGGAAATTTCAATGAGCGAACTTCGGGTATTTACACCGATATGGGATTATTCACTGCAGACAGGATTCTATCAAACGAAGTAACAGAAGTATTCAATTTGATGGAATACACGCTTCACACTTATAACTTCAAGCATTTACATGTTTCACCGTTAAACGCCCGAAGAAGAATTACCAGTTTGATCCAAAATGAAATTAAAGAGGCCAGAAAAGGAAATCCTGCATTCATTGATCTGAAAGTAAATAACCTGGTTGATTCGAAATTGATCAACAAGCTTTATGAGGCCTCAGCGGCAGGAGTAAAAATCCGGCTGATAGTTCGCGGTGTTTGCTGTTTGATTCCTCAAATGGGAAAGAAAAGTGCCAATATTGAAGGAATCAGTATTGTAGACCGGTTTTTGGAACACAGCAGGTTCATGATCTTTGGAAACGGTGGAGAACCGGTTTACTTCCTGAGTTCAGCTGACTGGATGGAACGAAACATGGACAAACGCATTGAAGTGGCGGTTCCAATCAACGATAAAGCTATCCAGGAACAACTTTCATTTGTGTTTGAAACACTTTGGTCGGATAACGTAAAAGCGCGTATTATCGACAAAAAACTAACCAACACGTACAAGCGGACAGATGGTGAAGAAAGACGCGCTCAGGTAATCTTACAAAAGCATTACGCAGCTGCAGCAGCAAAGAACATCTAATCTTCTTCGGAAAGTAATTTTTCAGCAGTGTGAATAGACATAAGCGGCAGGTAGATATCAACCTGCATTCCGCCGGCTTGTCGTTCGCGCACAACGTATGAATGACTTGAATTATTCATTTTGTTAAACACATTCATCCGATCTATGATCATTTGGTTGGCACGAATAAAATCCTGGGCTTTTAATCCGAGGCCGTTATCCTGGATTTGAATAAACAATTCGTTGTTCGGTGTTTGAAGAACCCGAATCATGATATGACCTTCGTAGGCAATCTTACGGAAACCATTTTCAATGGAATACTCCAGGAAAGGCTGGATCATCATAGTTGGAATGCACAAATCATGCAGATCCAGGTTTTCATCCAACTCAAATTCGTAGGTAAACTTATTGTTGGTTTTTTGACGCTGAATATCCAGATATAAGCGAATAAATTCCAGCTCTTTGTCAATGGTGAAAAAGTCGTTATCTGCGCTTTCAACCAGGCGTTTCATCAGTTTCGAGAAAGCAGCAAGGTTTTTTTCATTTGCCGAACCGTCTTTAGAAGCCTGAATGGCCTGCAGCGCTCCATGAATAAAAGCAGGGTTCACACGTGCCCTGTTAAATCTATTTTCCGATTCGAGCAGTGTTTGTTTTTGCTTAATTGATTTTTGACGGAAAACCATAATCAGGTAAACAGCCAGCAAAGCAAAAATGATGATCCCAACTAAAATAAGTTTCCGTTTCAGCTCCCCAATCTCGCGTTGCTGCTGAAGCAATTTTTTATCCTGGCTGTACTCTTCTTCTGTCTTAACGGAGTTCACACGATGAAAACGATCCTCTAAATCGCTGTAACGACTAGTGCTCTCTAGAGTTTTCAAACTATCTTCCATTTTCGAGATATCCTCAAAAACCAATAATGCGCGCTCATAGTCACCGCTTAGCTTTGAACAGTTGTAAACCAATTCCAACGCCGATTTTACCCGATACGGGTTGCCTAATTTCAACGCATAAAACAAACTCGAATCGGCACACTCATAAGCTTTAGAATATTTTTTCAATTGCAGATAAATGTCCGCCTTGTCAGAGAAAAACCCTTCTCTGTCGTTATAATGAACTGCCGGATTTGTTGACGCAAGTGCACTATCAAGATAAAGAAGTGCCGAACTGAAATTGTTTGTATGATATGCTTTGTTTTCCAACAAGTTGTATGACTGAGCCAATCCATCGGAATACTTGTACTTTTTAGAAAGGATCAAACTAAAATCTGCAACATGGATACTGCTGTCGAGATAAATATTATTTCTGGTACGTTTGAAATGATAATAGTAACGGTAAGAAAGCCGAAGAAGATTATCCGTTTTCGAAATTCCATCCGGGCTTTTATATACAACTTCGTATGCTTGTTTAATATGATTCAGTGAGTTTTTCTGATCATTCAGTTGGGAATAAGCGGTAGCAAGAAAAATCAAGGTTTTTGAATAGAAATTACTGTTTCCTGATTTCCTGATCGCCGAAAGATTTTTGTTCAGCAGATCAATTGCTTTTTGATATTCACCTACATGAAGCAAATAATCGGCAGAAGTAATATGGAACTCCAGATAGGCTGATTTCCCACAGTTAAGACTATCAAGTTTCTTTTGCTCAGCTTTTAACTGCGTCAGCGCTTTGGGATAATTTTCCTGTTGAATATAGTATTGAGCCAGCAACTCATTTCCATAGGCTTTACAACGTGAAAATGGTAACCGGAGAAAATGCCAGGCATCTATTTTTAAAGAATGCGGCTCATATGTCTCAAGCGAGTCGAGATCACGATTCCTGATATAAGTCTCCATTGTATTACACACGCACTGTTTTTGTGTGAAGGCGGGGCCAACAAAACCAAGAAATAAAAGTGAAATTAACAGATAACGCATCATACGAGATTCGGAATAAGTCAAAAGTAGTAAGAAAAAGCATAGCTTTTGAAGACTGAGCTAAGCAATCACAAATTGCTTTAAGCGATGGAAAAGCATAGCTTTTGATATAGCTGCTGATTTAAAATAACTGAGTAAGGTTCAATAAAAACGGGCAGGTTTCCCTGCCCGTTTCGTTGACTGTGTTACTTATGCTACGCTTTCAGTCTACCTAACTATTTTGATGAAAAATAAAGTTTCGTTTTTGTTAGAAGTTCCAGGTAAGACCCATTGTTACCGGGTGCACTGCAACTGTTTTATCTGTATCGAACAGCGGAATTAGTCCGTAGTTGGCAAATAGTCCAAAGCTTCCATATCCAAGTTTCACGGCTGCGTCTGCTCTAAAGGCACTTAAACCGTATGCTCCGCGTGTTTTTCCGTTCAGCTCGCTTTTATCGTCTTCTACTTTGTATTTTGTGTTAGAACCGATACGAACTCCGCCGATAATTCCCATTGATAAATAAAATCCGCGGTCATCAGCATCTTCGTTTGAACAAAGTTCCAACATCAAAGGAGCTGTCAGATAAATCCCGGTTAGCTTGTTTGTTTTATATGTTACAACACTGTCGTACACTCCAAACACTGCGCTGTCTGTTTCCTGCAAACGGTACTGACGAAGTCCGATTTGCGTCCAGTTTATTCCTAAACCAGTAGTAATACCAACGTTGTTTTTGTAAATTTTGAATTTGTGTTCAGCGAAGTTCAGGTTCCAGGCAAAAGAGCGTGCAGGATCGTTCTCCCAATATGGCTGATCTATAAAACTGCTCTTCATGTTGTCATTGAGCAAAATTGTAGGTCCAAATTCCAAACCGCCCCAGTGAGCTTTAATTTCGTTCCATTCTTCTTCATTCGGAGAAGCATCAATGGTATCTTCAATTACACTAATGTCTGATCCTTTCGGAGAAACAATAATGATTTCTTTTCCTCCAATCGTCATACGAGTTGTATCCGGATCTTCCTGTGCGAAGCTAATTCCTGTTAAAACGATGGTGCTTATTGCTACTATTAGAGTTTTCATGTTTCTGTTTTTAAATGCTTTCAATTAAAGCGTATTTGATAGTATGACCCACCAGTTACCATTTTGTTACAGCAAACATGAAAAAAAAAATAAAAAGCCCGGTAATACCGGGCTTTCAGGAAGAAATATTTTTATAGTTTAATAAGTCGGGGCGAATAATTATTCGCCCCGACTTATTGAAAACTTATTGAAATCAATTAACTCAATTTCTGCAATGCCGTTCTTAATCCTGAGATTGCACCGTCAACATCTTCTGCAGAACAAGTTCCAACCGACAAGCGGTACCAGGTAGATTCAGCAGACGAACCGAATGCGTAAAAAGGGACGATTGCTACTTTTGCCTCATCTAAAATGAATTTCGTTACATCCTGAGTCGAGCTCAAGACGCTGCCGTTCCAGGTTTTTCCAATCAGATTGAATTGAACAGTTAAATAGATTGCTGCTTCGGGAGCAATTGCATTAACACCGTGGCCTTCATTTTTCAGAGCCTGGAAACCTTCATAAAACCCAACAAGACGTTTTGTGATCTCAGATTTTATATGCTCCAAAAACGTGTCGTACTGTGTTAAGCTATTGAGGTAAGAGGCAACCGCCAATTGTTCAGCCTTGGGTGCCCATGCTCCAACATGTGTCAGTATCGATTTGAATTTATCCATAATCGCCTTTGGTCCCATTGCCCAGCCAACGCGAACTCCGGTTGCAGCCAGTGATTTCGAAATACCGTCAACGAAAAGTGTGTATTCTTTCATTTCCGGACGAAGTGTTACCGGATTGTAGTGTTTTGTATCACCCAGCGTTAATGCCCAGTAGATCTGATCATACATTACATAAAGCGGTTTTTTTCCGGACGCGGAACGAATCTTATTCTCGGCCAGCACCAAATCGCATATAGCCTCTAAATCTTCTTTCTTAAAAACTGTTCCTGTAGGATTCAACGGAGAACAGAGTGCCAGTAAATTTGCTTCTGAAATATACGGTTCAATTTCAGCGGCAGTTGGCATAAATTTGTTTTCTGGCCGTGTTTCAACCAGAACCGCTTTTGCATTGTTCAAATAAGTATAATGGTTATTATTCCATGATGGAACCGGGAATACAACTGTGTCGCCTTCATCAACCAAGGCCTTGAAAATGGTATAAATTGCAGGACGCGCGCCGCCGGTAACAACAATTTCATTGACAGCATAATCCAACTCACCACGCATTTTCAATAATTGCGAAATGCTTTGACGTAATTCCAACATTCCGTCAGCTGCCGGATAATTGGTTTGGTCATTTGTATATTCCTCAATGATTGCTGTTTTCAATTCAGCAGGAATGGGAAATTGTTTCGGGTTAAAATCTCCGATCGTCAAATTGTAGATTTTCTCTCCCTGCTTAATCTTTTCATTTACTTCGGCAGCCAATTTAATGATTTCGGAACCAATAATGTTTTCAGCAATTTTAGAAACAATTGGTTTTTCTATAGAAGCTGTATTTGTACTCATAACCGGGGTGTTTAAAATATTATGCGGGTAAAGATAATCCTAAAAAGGCAATTCATTGTAGTTGACTACCCGACGAAACCGGCAAATTGATCATTTACTACTGCCGTATTCGCCGATATAAATTTCGAATGGTTCGGCCCTGCATTTCAACCAATTCAGGAATCTTCAGTATATTCGAAACCAAAAATTCATTCTAAACCCATGAAACAACTCGTATTGCTGCTATTACTGGTATCAGGCACTTTTTCCTTTGCACAGAGCATTAAACTCACTGATTTAACCGGCTTTTTAACAAAGAAATCTGTAAACGAGATCAAAACTCACCTGGAAGCAAAAGGCTGGGTTTTCTATGAAAAAGAAGATTCGCACATTGAGGGCGTTGAAACCTGGGTCTGGACATACAAATACACTGCGAAAACAGACAAAGCCGTAGCCTGGATGTCGGTTGGGTTTGACGGAACCACCCCTATTCGTGCACAATATGAAATTTTCGATTACGATCTGACTTCACCTTTCAGTCTAAGTATTTACGATTCGAATTTCAAATTTGAGCACATTGAACAGGACGAGAAAGAGTTCACGAAGCGTTATGCGAATGACAAATATTACCTCATCGAATACGATAGCAAAGGCTTCGAAAAGGGAGATCAGTTCGAAGTTATCCTCAAAGAATCAAAGGCAGATGTTCGAAACGGTGTAAAGAAATCTTACTACGATTCAGGGGCTGTTAAGTCGGAATACGCCATGTACGAAGGAAAGCTGAACGGAAAAAGCACTTCGTACTATGAAGACGGAACAATCAAAAAAGTAGGCAACTGGAGAAATGACAAGGAACACGGATTGTTTCAATTCTACAATGAAAACGGAACGTTGGATTCGGATGAAATGTACATGGACGGAACACTCGACGGGCCCGCACATTTCTATTTTCCGAACGGGAAACTGCAGTCGGTCTATGAATATAAATACGGAAAGAAATCAGGTTTAGCACAGGAATACGACGAAGCCGGAAACCTGGAAATGGAATATAAATACATTGGTGGCGAGAAATTCGGTGAATACAAGGAATACACCAACGGAGTTGAGTCTTTCAAATGTTTCTATCTGAGTAATAAGCTAAGCGGGCCATATACACAAACTCTTTTCAATGAAGATAACGAGGCTTATGCAACTGTAAAAGGGTCTTACAAAGACGATTACTTAGACGGGACAATTATTGGAATGTACCTGAATACGAAAGACACGCTGAGCATTCGTAAATACGCAAATTCATTTCCGGTTAGTGAATGGCGTTACTACGGCAAAGACAAAAAACTGACGAAACGGATACGTTTTAAAACAGACAACCGTCATGTGATGCAGTATTTCGAAGACGGAATCATGACGGAAGAAGTAATCTTTACAAAAGAAGATTCGGAATACTGGTATTTCACCTATGTTTTCGATAGCGGAGATGCAATTGTTAACGCTTCCTACCGAATCCCAGCAACGGAACTGGAACCAAACCAACATGTATTCACCATTTTCGAAGATGAAACACAGATTTTTGAAGGCGATGGCGTGGTAGATTCTTACTACAAATACGGTCCGTACTTATATGAGAATAAAGTTTTAAAGTACTCAGGAAACTATAACGAAAGCAACCAGAAATTTGGTAAATGGGCACGCTTGTACAAATCTTCAGGTATAAACTGTGAGCTAACTATGGAAGACGGCGTTTTGATGTCGGAGTATTTCCTGAGTAAAAAAGGGAAGCCTTATTCCGGAAAAATAGTTTATGAGATGAGCGGAAGCCGCAACACGATTGCTGTTAAAAACGGATTGCGAAACGGAATTACGGAAGAAAAAGTGCTGGAAGACAAAACGGTTTACAAAACGAATTATATCAACGGGGAACCGGTAGAATAATTACCTTCCTCCCATCCACAAAACATCCATCCAGCCGCCGCTTTTTCCGCCACCGCCATTGCCGGAGAAGTTGTTATTCTCAGCTGGGGGCTTATTTGGCTGAACTCTACCACTCCAACCTGACAGATAACCGTTCATTGCGTAAGTTCTGTATTTCCCTTTATGATTTGGGACGGTAGAAACAGTAAGCATTCTGGCATATTCAGCATTTTTACTGTATTGTTCAAAACGAATGGTTTGGTTTTCTTCCAGTTCCGCTGTAAAGATCAGGCCGGGGTAAGCAACTGTATAAAACGATTGAATTGGGGTG
>CBFGMW010000105.1:0-7594 GCA_965649925.1 uncultured Fluviicola sp. | reverse complement strand
TCCCGACCGCATTTCCGAAGTTGTCTTTGTGCTGCACAGAGCGTTCAACCTGCACTTCGCGTGTTTGACCGGAAACTTCGTCGTACTTTTTCTCAGTCACTGTTTCTGTTACGGCACTTTTAGCTGCGCAGGCGTTGTATTGTCCCCAACTCAGGGAAGTTGCGTAAACGCACAAGCTTAGAATAATTGCTTTTTTCATGATGAATAAATTAATGATTAATAGATTGGGATCCTTTATTTTCTTCCATCTAAGTGGCTGATTAGCTTTTATTACCACGAATGCACGAATTAAAACTTTGATAAACGTTCCGCAATTCGGCCACTAGTGGCCACAAAATTCGTGCATTCGTGGCTTATATTTCTCCAGAAGTGGAGAACGGAATCATGTTATTTTTCGGTGTCTTTTTTGAATTCGTCTGAAACAACTTCATCGCCGAAGCGTTCGAAATTTGCCAGCCACGCTGCTGCATTTTTTATGTAACGACCGGTTCCTGCCGAATCCCATTTGTAATAAAGCCGCGTAAATCCGCCGTCAATTATCAATCTGTGCTGCTGATCGTCGACCATTGCCGCAACAACACCTCCGTCGGTGCTCCACATTAAAGGAGTTGTGAGTTGGTTCGGGTCTACAACGTGTGAAATAGTGATTCCTTCGTAAAAAGTTTGAATTCCGGTTGAGATCAGGTGGTCTTTGCGAATACCTGTTTGGATTGAATCTGATTTCAATCCGAGTGTTTTGTCGCCGTAATAATCTCCGGTAAGGTTTGCCCCGATGAGGTAATTAGCTACGAAATTGGCATCGGCGTTACACGGATCATTATCGCCCCAGATATAAACGCCTTTTCCTGTTTCGTAGAAATCTTTCATCACTTTTGCATGTTCTATGTTTAGTGTAAGCGAAGTAGAAGAAATTACCCACAATTGGTTGGCTTTATCAAGTGCTTCTTTCAGATCTTTCGGATCCGGGGCTCCGTTAAAACGATAAACGGAAAATCCTTTTTCAGCCAGCGCTTTTCTCGGTCCTTCAAAATCGAACGGATAAAGCTGTACTACTACAATGGTTTGCCCGTTAAAAGCACCGTCAACAGCTAAATCGTATTGGTTTCCTTCAACGTTTCCGTAGCTGTCTTTCTGTGCTACTTCCACTTCTCTGTAAATGATTTCTGTGGTTCCGGTAGTAGTGTTAAATGTAGATTCGGCTTTGGGCTCGGTGATTACGCTTTTAGCCGCACAGCTGTTGTATTGTGCTGTTGACTGAAAACTCCATAGAGTTATTCCGATCAAAAGAGTTAAAGTTGTTTTCATAGGATCAATGTTTTGTTCGATGAGAGATTACAAGCTCCTCAAAGAAAGGTTCATTGATAAAAGGAGAAAAAGATCTGTAGATAGATTGAATTGTTCGAAAACACTCAGATACAAGCGGAATTATTTTTTTCTTTTACGACGAAGCAAAGAACGTGTTTTCGTTAATGGTCCGTTGATCGGATAGCGTCGTTTTTTGCTGATATTGTTTACCACAAGTGCAAACAACAGTAAAATCAGAACTCCCGAGAGAACGGGAGACAAAACATAGAGATATCCCAGGGTTTTAATTTTTGCAGTTCCGATTACAGCGATGAGAGCAGTTGCGCCGCCGGGTGGATGAACGGTTTTCGTGATTTGCATGAAGACTACCGCCAATGCAACAGCCAATGGTGCTGAAATCCAGATAGGATCAGGAATGAGTTTATAAACAGTGACTCCGACAATGGCAGAAATTAAATGTCCGCCTACCAAATTTCTGGGTTGTCCCAGCGGACTTTTTATTGCGCCGTAAATAAGTACACTCGAGGCTCCGAATGAACCGATCAGGAAAATGTTTTCAATATCTGAGAAACTGTGGCTTTGAATCCAGGCAATACTTCCGATTCCGATAAAGGATCCTAGAAATGCCCAAAAATGTTCGTTCAGATCGAAAGACAGCTGCTTATTGAAGTGGTAACGGGTAATACGAACTTGTCGTCTTAATTTTTGATACATAGTGAAAGTACTGCCCGCAAATTTAGGGATTCTAACCGGAAGAACCCGATTCAAGTGTTTCGCAGCAATTCGGAATCAACTTTGTTTCTTCTTCTTCAATGCCTTGAAGCTTTCCTTTTTCAATGAAATGTCAAAATCACCCCTTCCTCCAATGAGAATTTGAATGTTGTCTTTTGTAAGATGAATATCCAGGTCATCAATTCCCAGTTTGTCTACTTCAATGTCAGCTCTTTTGGCCAGCTTACTTTTCCGGATGGCTATTCGTGTAAATTCGGGAATAGATTCCATCAGCTCACCGACATCAAAACTGGAATAATCCCTGACTATTGCTTTCAACTGATCATGCAGTATATCTGTCATGGAGTTCATAACTTCGTCTTCCAGCTGATTTTCAAACGAAACATGCTTAATTGAAATAGTCTGATCTTCTTTTGAAAATTCCGGAATTCCCCGCATGATAACTGTTCCTCTGACTGTTCCGGTATGTTTTACACGTACAAAAATATCGCGTGTGCCATTTGAAACATGAATTTTTTTGATGGTCAAATCAAGCCCTTTTACGTGAAAATCCTTGCCTTCAAGTTCTCTCTTTGCAATCTCATTCAGCTTACTTAACGGGAAAAGACAATGTAAGTATATTTTACTCGATTCATAAGTATCTTGTTTGGTAATCAGCTGAATCTTCTTCGGGAAACGCATCTTCATGATACTGGCCGTATCTTCTGCAAATCTGACATAAACTTTAGCCGATACGATCAGGTCGATACGTAACGAATCTCTCATACTTTTATCAAAATGAACCCCAAGTGTTTTCGGCTGAATCCGCAGGAAAAGATCTTTTTGCTTTTTGGTAGCTTTTATTGACCGCTGAAGCTTATTCCAAATTCTAACGGAAGGTTTTTTGATGTCAATTTTGGAAGACATTAAACTATCCAGTTTTCCTGTAATTTCAGGAGCTTTTTCCAGCATAAGCTCATCAATTTTCTTCTTTAAATTGATGTCGAATCCAAGAAGTTTAACATTGGGTTCCTCCAGCCATTTCACTTCCTTAAGCGTAGTGTTTGTTTTAAACTTCATGTTCTCGTTAAGCCTGAATGCCGATTCCATGGAAGCTTCAATAAGAAAGTTTAATGGTTCATCTTTAAAAAAATGGACTTTTGTTTTGCCGATTACATTTTTAATGAATTGTATTTCAACTCTTAAAGGCACGGATGACTGAAAGCGGCCACCTCTCAAATCGATATTTACGTTTCCAGTCCTTGTTACTTTTAAAATGAGCGTATCCTTTGCATTTTTCATAGGAATTCGCTGATCAACCAGTACTTTCTTAATTTTTGCATTGGCAACTTTCTCAATATCGCCCATTGAAATAAAGAGCGGAAAATTGAGCGTAGTTGTTTTTGGTTCGTAAACTGTTTCCGATTTATTCTTGGTGATTTTCAGTTTTTTATGGCGTGCAATCAGGAGTATTGTCCCAATTGTTACAATAACTAAAAGAAGAATAGCAAGAAATGTTTTTCTTAATGCGTTCATGTGTTTTTAATATTCTCCTCAATAAAAATTATTGATATCAATTTCATCCGGCAAGAAGGTTTCTTTCCTGAAAATTTCGCGAAGCAGATCTCTGGGGTCATCCCATTCACTTGCATATTTATTTTTGGTAACACCTTTCGAATCAACTTCAAAACCATCAGAACCGTAACTATAGACGAAAATCTCGTATTTGTGATCGGAAAAATGTGCCTCAAACTCATCGGAATCTTCAGGGTTCATTTCCCAAATACTTTGAAGGAAATAAATCTCGTGATCGTTTTTGTTGTAAATCTGGTAAGATAATTCGTTGCTTGTTAGAACTTTTTCCATGTTTATTTGATCATCTTGCAAAGAGACAAGATAAGTCTCTACAGAATATCCCGAACCTCCGCCAGAGCTGAACCAACCTAAATAGAGCTTTCCATCAGCGGTTAAGTCATTACCGGCTTTAAATATACGCGGAAGGTCATACCCGAATTTTTTCGCGTAGATGATCTTTTCGTTTTTATAGAAAACCAGTGTGATCGGCGAATCACTTGAAAAAGCATACTCGTCCAATTCTCCAACATCTTCTAAATGTTCGTTCTTTTTGTCGTAAAGCACCTTGATTGTGTAGGTTTGTCCGTCAATATTCACATGTTCGTAAACAGAATCAATCCTGAAAATTTCCTCACTGGAATAATACGATTCCAGGGTACAGTTATTTTGAGTGAACCCCGTAAAAGCATACATAACGAAAGCGATGAAAAGAAAAGACTTTGTATTCATTGTTCCCATAATTAGAAGTATTGTTTTGGCTTTTCTGTTTTCGCTATTGAAGTTAAGGATTTCTTCCGGGATTATTGGTCGGGGCGAATAATTATTCGCCCCGACCTGTTGATGCCAACTAGAATGAAAAATAATACCCCAGGTTTATCCCGGCATTATATAATCGGATCGAAATAGGATTCGTCTCAACAATATCCGTTAAACCATAGCGAACAGTAGGTTCCAGTCTAATTGTCATGCGATCGGTAAACCTGTAACTGATTCCAGCACTTAAAGCAGCAGACAAGGTTGCCGGTTTATATTCGTAATCACTTTCGGTTTGACTTTCTTCATCACGATCGGAAAAATGAATAACACTCTTGTCGATTTCTTTGATAAAAAGGTTTGTAACGAATCCTGCTGAGCCAATGAACTGAAGCTTTTTCTTTCCGAAAGTAAAATTTGCCCTTAGAGGGATATCAATAAAATGATAATTGTAAATGAAATCAGCTGTGCCGGCGTTCTCCGGATTTTCAACTGTAGTAACCGGAATGTTCGGCATCCGATATCCTTTGTTTGAATATTGGAGACCTAGCTCAATACCAATATGTCTGCTAAACATAAAACTGCTGTTTATTCCGGTTGTATAACCGAACTTCGGTTTGTCCAGTTTATCCTGATCACTGATAATCGATTCTATTAATTGATTTTCACTGTCCGTGGACTCATCGCCGGAATTATTTCGCAGCGCCCGATAATTGTAATCTGCGGAATAATTAACTCCAATCTGCCAGCGACGAGGTTTCGTTAAGGAATCCGAAGATTGGGAAGAACCCGTGAAAGCGAGAAAAGTTGTGATAGATAAGAGGAAGTATTTCATGATGGTTATTTTTTGAAATTTAGATTTGTAGGTAATAACGCAGGAAATTTGATTTTAGTTTGGGGAGATATTTTTCATTTAATCTAAAGTTCATTTTCTTCTTCAAAAATGAACTTTACTTTTTCGGCATAACCTAAAGTATGTAATGTAGATCTTAACATTAGTTTTAGAGCTTTCTTTCCAGCTGTTGTTTTGAAATACATTTCTCTATTTCGGGCATCTTTCTCAAATAGATAGAATTCACAGAAAATAAGTTTTAGTGGTCTTCTGTTGGCTGTGCTTTTTGTTCCTCCAGAATTATGATTCTTTAATCTGTTTTCCAAATTGGAAGAATATCCTGTGTAAAGCATTGCATCTTTCTCGCTGAACAAAATATAGGTACAAAAGGGGAGTGGTTGTGTCATATTTGAAGATAGTAAGAATCTCCGAAAATTCCAATCGGCATTCCGGTAGCAGATGTCGTGCCTCCATCGCTACGGTCCACTACGAAGCGAAAAAGCCACCCCGATATGGGATGGCTTTTTCTGCTTCTGTAGTGGGGAATGACGGATTCGAACCGCCGACATCCTGCTTGTAAGGCAGGCGCTCTGAACCAACTGAGCTAATCCCCCGTAATTTTATTTCTTGTTTTTAACGTCGCAACCGTTGTTGTTAGACGGGTGCAAAGATAGACACCAAATCTTTATTTGCAAGCTATTTTGCAGAAAAAAACGAAAAAAAATCGTGAGCTAAAAAGAATGAGCCGCAGATTACAATTGTATCGGCTTTATTTGCAGCTTGTTGTGCAGCTGAAAATGCTGCCTGAACTGAGGTGAAAAAAAGTGCATTTTCACAGTGAAAATCGTTGAAATCGTCTTTTAATACATCAATCGATTTGGATCTCGGATTCTCAAACGTGGTGAAATAGTAATGTGCTTTGCGTGGCAATTTGGTTTTAATCGATTCAACAGATTTATCAGAACTGGTTCCGTAAATGATATGAAGTGCTCCGTTCCTTTTCGGAATCGATTGAAAAAGTGCTTCAATTCCTGCTTCATTATGTGCGCAGTCGAGCAGGGTAAGAGGCGATTGATTCAAAATCTGTAATCGACCGAAAAAACCGGTATTAGAACTCAGATTTTGAATTCCCCTCAGAATCTGTTCGTCAGAAATACTCCAGCCGAGTTCGTTCAGCACATCAAGCGCCGTTTTCACAATGGAAAAATTCATTTGCTGGTACCCAATTATGGAATCCGGAAATGATTTTAGTAAATCAGCTTTAAACAGTTTTGAATTGCGTTCAACCACTATTTTCTCGAATATAGGAAGTGTTTCCGGATCAGCTTCACCAATAACTAAGGGAACGTTTGGTTTGATAATTCCGCCTTTTTCAAAAGCAATCTCTGCCCGTGTAGAACCCAGAATATTAGTATGATCCAGCGAAATATTGGTAATGATCGAAATTTCGGGAGTAATGACATTTGTTGCATCTAATCGTCCGCCGAGGCCAACTTCGGCAACAACCAGCGTACAATTATTTATTCGAAAGTATTCCAGTGCCATCACCCAGGTCATTTCGAAGAAAGACGGGGCAATTGTCCAGTTATGACTAACAACTTTATTGCAGAAATCTACTACAAATTGTTCGTCAACCTGTTTTCCGTTCATGCGGATTCTTTCTGAAAAATCGATGATGTGAGGTGAACTGAAGCAGCCAACGGTTTCACCCGATTCCATGAAGATGGACGTAAGCATTGCGCTGACAGAACCTTTTCCGTTGGTTCCTGCAACATGGAAAAAGCGTAGTTCTTTGTGCGGGTTTCCGAAAAACTCGAGTAATTCTTCTGTATTCTTGAGTCCCGGATTGTAGGCCTGAGCTCCCAGGTTGTGATAAGCCGGGAATTGCTCAAACAACCAGTCACAAGCTTCTGAATACGATGCAAACTGCATTTATTTTGCTTTATAACGGTAGATGATTGTTCCTTCCTGCAATTCCTTAGATGATAGATCAAAGTGCGATTTAAGGGCATATTTCGTTGCGTTTTCTTTGATACAGCCATTCTCACTGGTGGAGTAAATAACAGTTGCAGAAATCACTTTTCCGGCACCGTCTACTTTGATTTTTACCTTAACCGTTGCATCCACTTCATTTCCGCATGTATAAGCGGGAGGAGGTACATTTCTGTCGTTGTCTTCAAATGCCTTGCGGTTATCACTGAATATCCAGGTAACGCTTACATTTCCCTGGTTACTTGTTTTTGTGCCGGCAGGAGCACCGGTTCCGCCCGGGGTTGCTTTTTCCTTTGCTTTATCTTTTATCTTTTTTATCTCTTTTTCGGTATCGTCTTTTATCTTTTGACGTTTCGCCTCGCCGTCTAATTCATCGAAAAAACCCTGTTCCAAAGCAGCTTTATATTCCTCGGGAGTCATGTTTTT
>CBFGMW010000104.1:0-7680 GCA_965649925.1 uncultured Fluviicola sp. | reverse complement strand
CGGTGGAGGGACTCGAACCCCCGACCTGCTGATTACAAATCAGCTGCTCTAGCCAACTGAGCTACACCGGCAAATTTTGAATGGTAATATGATGTAAAAGAACGTTTTTCTTTAGCGTTTTTCCCATTTGGGTTTGCAAATGTAGTAAAGAATTAAATACCTACAAGCGTTTTCAGAAAAAAAAATAGAATATTTCAAAAAAAAAGAGAGCCCCGTTTTGCTCTCTTTTTCTAATGTATTCATTTACAGGTTTAACTTGCAATTTTGGCTTTATGTTTTTTTACCTGAGATTCTAATGCATCTATACACAAATCTGTTGCTTCTTCAAATGTTTTGCACTGTTTTTTGGCAAACAACTCCCTTCCGGGAATCATTATTTTCACCTCAGCGGTCTTATTCTCTTTGTCCACATTTTTATCCAGTCTTAAAAACACTTCACCAACAATAATATTATCGAAGAACAATTGGAGTTTGTTTACTCTCTCCTGAACAAAATCTAACAACTTTTGATCTGCTTTGAAGTGAACTGAATGAACCTTGATATCCATAACTTTACTTTTTGCGCCCACGTGGATGAGCTTGTGAATAAATAGAATTGATCTGAGCAAAAGAGTTGTGTGTATACACCTGTGTTGCCGATAAGCCCGCATGCCCCAAAAGCTCTTTTAAAGTTTCAAGACCTGCACCATTATTTAATAAATGGGTGGCAAATGTATGTCGTAACACATGTGGACTCTTTTTCTGCACAGAGCTAACACTTCCAAGGTAACTATTTATTTTTCTATACACAAACTTTGAAGACAATTTTCTGCCGTCAATTTTCACAAATAAATATTCTTTTGAATCCAGTTCTGACGGCTTTTCTTTGCGGTACAAATCAATAAGCTGCACCAGATCAGAACCAATAGGAATAATTCGTTCTTTATTCCTTTTACCAAGCACTTTTATTTGGTCGTTCTGAACACCTGATTCTTTAAGGTTTATTAACTCGCTCAAACGAATTCCGGTTTGATAAAACACTTCCACAATAAGTTGATCGCGAAGCCCGTCGAACGTATTACTAAACAGAAAACATGTATTAGCTTTCTGAATCTCTGACTCTTTCACAAAATTGGGCAGGCGTTTTTCCACTTTCGGTGCGCGTACGCGAAGCATTGGATTTGAATCTGAAAACCCTTCATTAACGAGCCACTTGAAATAAGAACGTAAACAACTTAATTTTCGCGCAACCGTGCGGTTCAAATGACCAGTTTCAACCAGTTCAACGATCCATCCGCGTATAAGCTGGTGATTTACATCTTTCCAGTCAGAATCTTTTTCAATTTCTGCAAAAATCATGAATTGATCCAGATCATCGGTATAAGCCCGAAGCGTATGATCCGAGAATCGCTTCTCGACTTCCAGGTAATGGATGAATTTCTGCTTAATCATGTAATGATTAACGGTGATTTGGTGTGAAAGGTTACACTACGAGAGACAGATAGGCAGCTCACACCTCGGGAAGTAATAAATACTATTTCTGGTCGATCTGTATCTTTACCCAATCTTCCAGTTTACCACCGGCATCCAAATCAACCAATTCCTGCATTTTAGAATCGGTTTTCATCTTACCTGTTTTATAAATATTGATCATACTTCGAACTGCAGCAAGATTACATTGAAAAAGATCATTGGAATAGCCATTCTCTATAGAATACTTTCCCCAAGCTCCCATAAAAAAAGCCAGTAAATCTTTGTTTACCCTGATATAATCAAGAACATATCCGTTCAATGTTATTGTAACATCAGGGGAATCGCTCATCCAGCCTACAATTAGCGCATATTGCTGCTCATGCATTTCCGCATCTTCATCAAACGCAGTATTCTCTATCCAATTAACAGATGCAACGAAATTCGGCTCACTTGATTTAAACTCTTTCTTTTTAGGAACTTTAGTCAGCGGTTCAACCTCTTGCGCAATTCCAGAGAACCCAAGACTTATAAAAAAGACAAAAAGGATTTTTTTTAGGTGGTTCATATTAAATTAGAATTTGGTTCGGGCTAAAATACAAAAACCCCAACAATTAAATGCCGGGGTCAATATCGGAATTAGAATAATCCTAAATTTCCTGAGACTTCATTTTTTGAGCGTAAGCAGCACGAATGTTAGACTGACGCAAAGTAACCGATGGTTTTTCGAATTCTTTACGACGACGTAATTCTTTCATTTGGTTCGTTTTGTCGAACTTTTTCTTGTACTTCTTAAGCGCTCTTTCGATGTTTTCGCCTTCTTTAACTGGAATGATTAACATATTCTATTTAATTCTATTGTTAGCTTCTATTCTTCCTATACTGTGATAGGGAGCGCAAAGATATAAAACTTTTCTTTTCAACAACGCATGCTTTAAAAATATTTTTACCTATCGGATACATTGGCGCTTTTCATTCAACTTACTCAACTACGATTCTACCGTTTAATACTTGTTCACCATTCACAATTTTCACAAAGTATATTCCTCCGCTCAATGGAAGATTCAAAAGACACTGATCTCCTTCAAAACCATCTTCAAACACAATCTTCCCTTCTAAATCAGTTACATAGAGTTTTCCACCATTAATTTCTGAAGGAATTGACACTACAAAATTTCCTTTATTGGGATTTGGAAAAACAAGCATCTGACCCATCTTCTCAATTGAATTACTCTCTGTTACATCTGCGTTATTTATTGAATAGCAAATTTCTAGTTTAGGGCGTAGCTGTGGATTTGAATGGTCGCTCGATGCGAATATAAGACCTCTGTAGTAATCTTCCATGGCCAGTTGGAACATGAAACCAAAGTTTTGGGATGGGTTGGCCACCATTTCCTGAACCAAGGATGTCACATTGATATTTAGGAAATCCTGATGTGCACTTGTACTTGGCGAAAGCGACACTTGTCCGACAGTTGTTGTGGAAGGTTGATTAGACCATGTACAAGTGCTCTCAACCCAACCCGAAGTAATCTTGCTCAGATATGAAGCATTTGATCCGGAAGATGTTGAATGGGATCCACCCATATTTCCACTAGCCGGATTGGAATTGTTATAAAGTGAAAGTTTCGCGTCACTAACCACTGCAGTTGATGGGATTGCCGTTAAATCGAATTCGATTAAGCTTCGTGTAGTTGTTTCATCACCTGAATTGGTCCAGGCAACTGCAGAAAATTCATCCATATTTCCGAAATTCAATGTATTATAACCACAAGGGATGCAATTCCCTATTACAGCATCCTTTCCTGTGGATGCATCAGGTTGAAAAACTGCACATGTATCACCGGAAGAAACGGGAGTGGTATATACGAAACAATCACTTACATCAGAACAAGTTCCATCTGTAATCACAACAGCATACGAACCACTATTCTGTGGTTCAAAAAACTGAGCAGTTTCTCCGTTGATGGCACTGTATCCTGTATTACAATTTAGCCACTGATAACTATCACCTGCACTTGACAGCAGAAAATCATTTCCCAGCGATGTTATGGAAGCTGTGACTGTTTGTTCTGTCATAGTAAACGATTCACATGCTCCGGGAGTAACACAACCTCCTTCACCACGCACAAAATATGTTCCCGGAGAAGAAATTGAAATCGAATTTCCTATACCAACCAAGGTTCCACCACAGGTGCCAGAATACCAATACCAATTTGTTGCATCATTCAATGCTCCAGAAGCAACTGAAATCACCGATTGAGTATTATTACAAAGCGCAGTGTTTCCGGCTATAACAGGTGATTCCGGACTACTGCATGGAGAATTAAGCGTGTAAGTAACAACTAGTTTTGGGTGTAACGTTGCATTTGCATGATCACTTGAGGCAAAAATAACTCCGCGGTAATAAGATTCAGAAACTAAGTGCATCATAAATCCAAAGTTTTGTGACGGGTTTGTTACCATGTCCTGAACCAAAGCTGTTACATCGAGATTCAGGAAATTCTGATGAGCACTCGTACTCCCGGGAAGCGACAATTGTCCGGCCGCAGTTGTTGAAGGTTGATTTGACCAGGTTACAGTATTCTCACTCCAACTCGAGGTTATCTTGCTAAGATATGTAGCATTTGATCCGGAAGATGTTGAATGGGATCCGCCCATGTTTCCACTTGCCGGATTGGAATTGTTATACAACGAAAGCCGGGCGTCCGTAATTGTTGCACCCACAGGGATACTGGTTAGATCAAATGCCACTAATCCGCGGGTAGTAGTCGGATTACCTGAGTTGGTCCATGCAACGGCACTGAATTCATCCATATTTCCGAAGTTCGATGAATTATATCCACATGGAATACAATTACCAATAATCGCATCAGTACCTGATGTTCCATTTGGCTGGAAAATTACAGTGGTTTGCGCATTAATTGTTGCTACACAGGCACAAAGCGTAGATAGGACAGTGAAAAAGACCTTAGGTAGTTTCATAATTGATTAAAATTGATGGACAAAAGTAAAATTTATTTACTATCAATAACTTATCCACCAAAAAAACCTGATCTCAACAAAAAACCGGTATAACAGGATCCTCCTGATTATACCGGTCGTATGATTTTTAAAAACCTTTATTTCAAAATCTCTCTTGAAATAACCACTTTTTGGATTTCTGATGTCCCTTCACCGATAGTCATCAACTTCGCGTCTCGCAAATACTTCTCTGCCGGATACTCTTTTGTATAACCATACCCCCCCATAATCTGAACGGCTTCATTTCCACATTTCACGGATACTTCTGAAGCGAAATATTTGGCAAATGCTCCTTCTGAAGTCATTTTTTGTTTACGGTTCTTCAAATCCGCCGCCTGAAAAGTCAATAATTCAGCAGCTTCAACCTGAGTGGCCATATCAGCAAGTTTAAATGCAATTGCCTGGAATTTACTGATTGGCTGACCAAACTGTTCACGCTCTTTTGCATATTGAACTGACGCTTCGTAAGCTCCACGGGCAATTCCACATGAAAGAGCGGCAATAGAAACACGGCCACCATCCAAAATCTGCATAGCTTGTTTGAAACCCTGTCCTAATTCACCAATAACCTGTGATTCATGAACACGAACGTTTTCGAAAATCAACTCGGCAGTTTCAGAAGCACGAACTCCTAATTTGTCTTTGATCTTAACCGCAGAAAACCCGGGAGTACCTTTTTCAATGATAAACGCTGTAATTCCGTTTGAATCCAATAATTCTCCCGTTCGAATAAGGATCACGGCTACGTCTCCTGACAAACCATGTGTAATCCAGTTTTTTGAACCGTTTATTACCCAATGATCACCATCTTTCACAGCTGTACATTGCATACGCATTGCATCAGAACCAGTATTTGCTTCGGTTAATCCCCAGGCACCAATCCATTCACCAGATGCCAGTTTCGGAAGATATTTCTTTTTCTGTTCTTCAGATCCGTGGTAGTAAATATGTCCGGTACAAAGTGAATTGTGAGCAGCAACACTCAACCCTATTCCACCACAAACTTTTCCAAGTTCCATTAAGGCAGTAGCGTATTCGAAGTAACCAAAGCCGCTCCCACCGTATTCTTCAGGAATATAAATACCGAGTAAACCAAGTTCACCCATTTTTTTCATTACATCCACCGGAAAATGCTCTTTATCGTCCCATTCGTTACGCTTCGGTCGAATTTCCTTTTCAGCAAAATCACGCACCATTTGTGCGATCATCTCTTGATTTTCGTTCTTTTCAAAATTCATATTTACAGTTTTGGGGTGCTAAATCGTTTTTCGCGTTTTTTAAAAATAGCGCGCTAATGTACAAATATTCCCGGAGTAGTTTTTCAATTTCTCTTCTCCTTCTAAAAAATTCAGGCCAACAAGAAATGAGAATCCTGCCACATGGCCGCCACATTTTTGGATTAATTCCGCGGCAGCTCCTGCAGAACCTCCGGTTGCTAATAAATCGTCGTGAATAAGTACTTTATCCTCACTTGTAACTGCATCAGTGTGCAATTCTATTGTTGCCGACCCGTATTCCAGATCATACGAATGGCTGATTTTATGATAAGGAAGTTTCCCTGCTTTTCGGATCAGAATAAACGGTAATCCTAAACGGATTGCCAAAGGATAACCAAATAAAAAACCACGGCTTTCTATTCCTGCAATTTTTGTCAATCCCTGATCTTTATAAACATTCACCAGGTGTTCAATGATTTCTTGCGACAACGCAGGATCCATCATAATTGGTGTAATATCTTTGAATACTATTCCCGCTTTCGGGAAATCTGGCACATCACGGATCGCCGCTTTTAATTTCTCTTCTATCATTATTCTGTTTTGAAATAAGGCTTCAATTTTTCAAAAAGTTCTTTCGTCATTAAAACAGATTGTTTCACATCTTCAACCTTTTTATAACTGCCCTTTTGAAGGCGCAATTTTACGAGAGAATTTGCCAAATTCCAAGAAATATATTTATGTGCTGCCAGTTCTTCTGTGGTTGCGGTGTTGATATTGATCTTTTGAACCTCATCCGGACTCAAAATTAGATATGGTTTCCATCCTTCCAGTTTTTGTTCATCGACTTTCCAAACTTCAAGTAACTGATCAAGAGTAAAGAAACCACCCAGTTCATTCCGGGTTTTCACAATATTTTTCGCGAAAAACGCCCCAATTCCGGGAACAGTCATCAGTTCTTCCTCTGAAGAGGTGTTGAGATCTACCTTTATTATCAGCTTTTTAGACGGAGTATTTTTTTGATTTTCGTATACAGGCTTATCGTTTTGATCGTAATAGGTGGAATCTTTTATGAGGCCATACAACTCTTCATTAATCACGAAAATCTTTTTCAACTCTTCATTCGAGCGCAATTTTCGCTTAGTGAATTTTAAGATCACAGCAGCCTGTTTTTCAGACAGCCCCAGTGCCATCCATTCCTCAGCAGTATAATTATTTGGATTGAATTTAGCAGGCGGAGAATTATACTTAGAGGTTTTGTTCCGAAATGAATAGTTCTTCTTCCCGTTTCGTTTTACTTTCAGAAATGCTTCTCTTTCCGGTTCAGAAAGTTCTTCAAACGACATTTTTGCACGGGGTGAAAAATAGATTATCAAATCCGGCAAAACAAATACAAAAGCCAGAATGACCAGTAAAACAATTCCTGCTCTGAAATTTGACTTAGTAACCAGTGGTTGGTCTTTCATAAACAATTGTGCTAGAGTTCATTCAGCAATATATCAATTGTTTTTTCTAATTCCAAAGGTTGATAATCTAAAAATTGTTTTGCCTTTTCCAGGATAAATCCGGTTCTCGGCGGACGTTTTGCAGCCTGGTTCAATGTTTCAGAGGAAATTTCGTTCACCAGGCTTTCATCTGCACCAATCTTTCGTGCAATACGCCGAACTATTTCCGATATAGACAAAGTTTCTGGACCTGCCAAATGGAAAATACCGGTCTCATTCCGCTTTACGATTTCCACACAGCCGTAAGCCAGATCATCAGCCCAGGTAGGAGCACGAAACTGATCATTCACAATGTTCATGGTTTGGCCTTTCGGAAGTGCGTCGAGTGCCCATAAAATCATATTTGAACGCGAAAGTCCAATTCCTGTTCCGTAAACAATAATAGTTCTGGCAATGGACCACTTTTTATAATCGGAATCAATTAGAATTTGCTCTCCTGCTACTTTTGATTGTGCATAAACACTGAGCGGATTAACAGAATCTGTTTC
>CBFGMW010000103.1:0-7717 GCA_965649925.1 uncultured Fluviicola sp. | reverse complement strand
GCGAACTGCTCGATCTCCATGAACTTCCGGAAGAGTTCCGAAGCCTGTTTGCAAAAAAGACGGCAAATTACTCAAGAACAGGTTCGTTGGGAACATTTGAAAATAATGATGAACTGGAGCCTTACCTGCGCTCGCATCCTTACGATCGGGACAGGTATTATAAACTTGCTTCGCAATACGGAATTACAGACTCTCTCGAAACAATTAACAGGCAGCCGGATAGTGTTTTCAATAGTGTTCATCCTGAAATTCTCGACCTGGCAGTAGAGATTTCATTCGAAGAACGCTCGTTAACCGAAACAATATTCCTTGAAATAAGCAATTATGGGAAGTACGGAGAACACCCCGCATATAGGACAGAACTGTCTTCGCTTTTTAACGTGCTTGCCTTTTTAAAAGAACGCCGTAGAGCGGGTTCTCTGTTATTGCTTCAGAACCCGAAAAGACCTGAAGATTTTGACAGATTTTGTTGCTTTACGCAGTTAATTTCACCTGCGGAATGCACTGCAGTGGCTGCTATGTTTGCTCCGAAACCGAGTATGACAGATGCGAATTTAAATGATCTGCAACAATTGGTTGTGATGATAGATCTGGCGAAATCGGAAAAGAAAGAAGATTTGAAATTGTATTGGCAGGTAAATGCTGCCAGCATTAACTCCGGTAAATATTCCTGGTTGCTGGACGAATTAGAAGATTACCTCTACAGGATTAAAGGATACACTTTTGTTAAAATAGAAAAATGAGAAAAATTAAAATGTTGATCGCCGGCTTGTTATTAAGCTTGAGCAGCGGTTATGCCCAAAATGCAAGCGTGCCAAACGTATTGAATTTGAAAAGTGCAAAGCAGTCAGGACAAATTCTTGAGAGCAATAAAATTGTTGGCTACTATATATTCTTTACTAAGGAGAAGGCAGATAAAGCTAATACAACCTATGAAGTTGAATTATTTGATGATAATTACAATGAGACGGGTTCGTTTGAGATTACGAGACCAAACAAATCTATTTTGTTGGAAATGGTTTTCAACGGAGAAGCCTTTATGCTTCACTATTACGATGCAAAATCCGGATATGAATTTGCTACCTATGACCGTGCGGGTAAATTGTTGGGATCAAGTAAAATTGCGAAAGACGATTTGAGTAAATATGAAGTGGCACGTGTTCAGCAAAATGCACAAAGCAGTACCGAGAACGTTACCATTTTCCCTAACGGAAAAACCGGATTTATCCGTACAACGTTTACAAAAAACTCGAAATTAGGGTATGAGATAGTTGCATACGATAACAACGCGGATGTTCTTTGGACTTACGATTCTCCAGCTACTTCCGAGATGTTGGAAACGATCGAAATTGTTGATGTTTCAGAGAAAGTGGTTTCGGCTACGATCTATAAAAAGAAATCAGCAATGACAAAAGAAGTTGATATGTATTGTTTGTTGCTTGGATCAGGCGATGGTGATAAGATTAAAGAATTTCAATTGGGTGATGATGCTTCAGGGCGTAAATCTATCCTGAAATCGTTTATTAACGAAAAGAACAATTCTATCATGCTGGTTGGTGAGTATTACAAACCGAAAGATGATTATTTGAAAGATAAAAGTCAGGGCTTATACCTGATGGAGCTGAACATGGAAGGCGCAGAATTGTCTACTACTGAATATGCCTGGGCTACCGACATTTCTAAATTCAAACAGGAAAGTTTGGACGAAGAAGATAAGAAAGATGCAAACAAACCATACTACATGTTCTTTCATGATGTTGTTATTTCGGATAACGGCCACATTTTCCTGATCGGTGAACAATTTAAAAAACAAGTAAGTGCAGGTGGAGTAGGAATGAACATTGCCAATGCAGCACTAGGAGGAGGCGGAAGCGGGGCCAGCTCATTCGAGATTTTAGTTGCGAACATGGTTGTTATCGAGTTTGATGCAAGCAAAAAAATGGTTGATTTCGATTTGATCCAAAAGAAGAAAACATCCGTTTTGCTTCCTGCAGGAATGGGAGTGTACGGTTCAACGTTCCTGGGCTACTACATTAAGTCGTTAGGCGGATTTGATTATTCGTTCACATCGCAAAACAATGAAACCGATGCATTTGATATTGTTTATATTGATGCGAACCGTAAAGAGGAGAAAGAATCTAAAAAATCTGATTTGATGGTTGGTGTTATCTCCATTAAGAATGGTGAAAAAACAATTAACCGCGTTCCCGTAAACTGCACATCGAATGTTTGGTGGGTACAACCGGGGAAACCGGGTTATATTTCTGTTTCAGAATACTTCAGAAAAGAAAAGAAAATTGATATGCGTTTAGAGCCGTTGTCTTTCTAAACTGGTTTTCGATAAAAAAGTCGGGGCGAATGATTATTCGCCCCGACTTTTTTATTACCAAATAAACAGGCAAAACAGACAAACACTCAAATATTACAACCATCTGCTGAACGAGTTACGATTGCTAGATTGACTTTCACTATTTTTGCTCATTCCGGATTGAATGCCGTAATTTGCATCCTCGATTCGAAAAACAGATAACAACATAACGCTATGAAGAAACACATACTTACTTTACTTCTATCCATTATTTCGATTGCTGCTACTGCACAGCCCTGGAATTTCGTTGGGAGTAATCTCGGAATTAACAATGCCAGTGAGGTTGATATTGAAATATCACCCAACGGTCAATTATTTATGGCATACATAGATACCGACAACTCAAGCAAAATTACCGTAAGAAAATGGGTGAATCAAAGCTGGCAATTAGTTGGAACAGCAGGTCAGGGAGCCCAAAACGCCTTTGGACTAAAGTTGATCATGAACGGTGAAAACCCGGTTGTAGCAGCAAAAATCGTTACCTTGATCAGTACTACGAATTACGAATTCCTGGAATGCCTGTCTTTCAACGGAAGTGCCTGGAGCTCTCTTGGAGTCGGCACTTATTTCTGGACATACCACAACAAGGATTATGCTATCAGTTGTAATTCAACAGGAGATATTTTCGCCACATATTATAACCGGGAGTATCAAACATTTGATGAGGGCTTGATTACTGTAAAACTGGGTACCGGAACACAGGTGGGTGGTTCTTCTCCGCTTGATGACGGAAATCAGGGGTTTTTAAGTGCAGTGAGTGCCATTTCAACAACCGGAAATAATCTTTTCGTTGCATTCGAAGAAGATGAAGACATGGACTATGGAATTTCTGTAGTGAATGTTACCACATCAACACACACAAGCAATAATGCATATTATGGAACCGATGCCGGTAAAATCGTTTTCGAGAAAGGACTGAACTCCACTAAATACTCGATGATGCATTTAACAGACAGCTACAATTCCAAAACACTCCTGTACAAAGCATTTAATCCAACAAACAGCACTTTCGGAACGCAGCTTCAAATAGCCAGTTCAACTTTGCTGAACGACTTTGATTTTGCGTCACAGGATGCAAACACTTTTGTTTTTTACAGACAATCCTCAACCTGTTATTTCAAACAAATAACCGGAGACATGTCGCCATCACCAACCATTACCACTATTACAAGCGGAACTTCGCTTTGCCCGGGAAGTGCAACTTCACTGGCAGCAGAATCGAATTACGGTGTGCATGTAATAGCATACATAGATGGCGGGAAATGCTATGTAAAAGAGTACAATACAGCCGCAGACATAGACGATTATGCCATTGTTCAAATGTGTGAAGGGAGTACCTGGAATAACAACGGACAAGGATCAGTTTATATTATTGACAACAACTACAGCCAGGCAAATATTACAATGACCTGTACAAGCCAGAATACGGTTGTAATTCCTCAAAGCGCCATTTCTGTCAGCTTCGACGGAACAAGTTATTATTATCTGACAATCAGTAATACAAATGACGTTGCCGTGAATACAACAATCGACCTCAAGTGGGATCTATTTGAAAACGGGGTTTTGGTGGAAACCTTTTATATGCCGGCTACAGTTTACAACACGCCTTCTGTTTCATTTAGCTTTCCTGCGGTTCAGATCTGTGAAAACGCTTCTCCGATCAACCTGACCAATAAAGCAACACCGGGAGGAGGAAGCTGGAGTGGAGCCGGAATTAGCGGAACAAGTTTCAATCCTTCGGTTTTTAACCCGTCACCAAGTACTTCCACTTATTTGGTTTATACCAAAGTTTCACCGCAAGGGTGTTTGGCAACAGATAGTATTTTGATGACCGTAAATGAAACACCAAATCTTGCCATTATATCAACAAGTGCTGATTGCAATGAAGCAAACGGTACTGCTTCCGTAACAATCTCCGGCGGAACACCGTCTTATACAAGTTACTGGTCGAACGGATCTACTTTTACTTCCATTTCCGATTTAGAGCCCGGACAATATTACTTCAACACAACAGATGCCAACGGATGTATCGCTGTGGCAGTGGCGTCGGTTGGATCAAACGGAATTACACTTTCAGAAACAGTAGCCAATGTTACCTGTAACGGCGCAGCAACCGGTGGAATTAACTTAACAGTTAACGGTTCAAATCCGCCATTCGTATATGCCTGGTCGAACGGTGCAACAACACAAGACCTGAGCAATGTTGCTGCCGGAACTTACGAAGTAACCATTACAGATGATAACGACTGTATTTCAACAGCAAGTTACAGCGTTCTGCAACCGGCGGCCATTTCCCTGAGTTCAGTAAACGCAACTCAACCGGCTTGTGGCGCATCAACGGGTACAGCTGCAACAGTATTCAACGGAGGATCACAACCGTATGATTATCATTGGGAAAACGCTTCCGGAACAACTATCGGGACCAATTCAGCAAGCATCAGCGGATTAGCTGCAGGATATTATTCTGTTGAAGTAACTGATGATGAAGGATGTGTTCACACTGAAAATATTTTGATTCAAAACCCGAACGGGCCACTGATCGTTTTAGACACTATAACGCCATCCGACTGTTCGAACAACGGAACAATTGATGTTATTGACATTTCAGGTTCTGCAACTTATTCATGGAGTAACGGTGCCTCTACACAAGATTTAACAAACGTGGCACCAGGAAACTATATTCTTGAAGCTACCTCGGGCAGTTGTGTTACTATGTTTGAGGCGGACGTTCCTGCAGCATTGCCGGAAGCTGTTGAGATCTGTTTGGTAACAGTAGATACTTTATTAAATACAAACCTGGTGGTTTGGGAAAAACCAGTCAGTTCAACTATAGATCATTTCAATATTTACCGTGAAACATCACAAGCCGGAGTTTACCAGTTAGCCGGTTCCGTTCCGTACGCAAATCTTTCTACTTACACTGATCCCGTTGCTTCTCCCTCTGTTCGTTCATGGCGTTATAAAATCTCTTCAGTTGACGGATGCGGTATTGAATCAGAATTAAGCGATAACCACAAAACAGTTCACCTGGTTATCAGCCACGGTTTAGGTTCGACATACAACCTCATTTGGGACAGCTATGAAGGTTTCAACTACACCCAATTCAAGATTTACCGACATACAGATGTTAATGACTGGGAATTATTGTCAACAATGCCAACAAACCTGTTCTCATATACAGATAATAATCCACCGTCAGAAAACGAATTGGAATACCTGGTAACAATTGATGCTCCTGACGACTGTTCGGCAACAAAATCTGCCCAGGACTTCAATACAACACGTTCGAATAAAGACCGTGCTGCCCTGGAAGGAATCGGCAGTGGTATTGAGGAATTGTTAGATGCACAAACAGTAATCTATCCTTCACCGGGGAATGGTTCTATAAATATCAGCAATGCCTCAAAAGAAATTTTCAGTGCAAGGTTATTAGATCATACAGGTCGTGTAATTGAAGAGTTCATCGTGAAAAAAGGCATAGAATCTTTTGATTTCAGCGGCTTATCTGCCGGAATGTATACCATCGCATTGTCTCAAAACGATGTAACTGTAAATAAACGTTTCGTGATCCAGAAATAACAGCTTTCATAGATTGATCTTTAAGGGAACTTCTCCAACTGGAAGAGTTCCCTTATTTTTTGATACAACCGGGAAACACTTTGTTAATTTTCATGTTGATTCGTTAAATCATTTTTTATTCAGGTTAAACATCCTATATTTAACCCATGAAATTCAGCGTGTTAACCTTTATTCTACTACAATGCTGTTCTGAATTACTAAGTCAAAACTTAGTATCTAATTACAGTTTTGAAACATATTCTACCTGCCCGAACACGGCAAGTCAGATTACTTATGCCACAGACTGGAACAATAGCAGAAATTCATTTGAATACCTGAATAGCTGTTCAAGCAGTACTTACGCTGATGTACCCACCAATTATTTCGGATACCAGGATGCTTCAACCGGTCAGGCTTATGCCGGAGGATTGATGTACGGATCCTTTGCCGGTTCATATCTCGCCGACTTACGTGAGTTTTTATACGTCCCGCTCACAACCCCGCTTACTATTGGAACAACATACTATGTTTCGTTTAAAGTAAGTCTTGCAGATAATTCAGAATACGCCATTAACAATATTGGCGCGCAATTTTGCTCAAGCTACAATTCCAACTTCCCGCTAAATAATCTGGCGCATGTTTATACAACTTCAGTAATTGCAGATAAAACCAATTGGGTGACAGTTCAGGGAAGTTTTGTTCCAACCGTTGCTTACAACGCCGTGATGTTCGGGAATTTTTTCACCGATGCAAACACAACCGTAACATTTGTCGGAAGTTCTGTAGACATTGGCTACAACGCATATTATTTATTCGACGATATATATATTGGTGAAACAGTGCCTCTTGCCGTGACATTGGAAGAGATCAGTGCAAAAAATGTCGGACAACAGAACATCCTTGACTGGAGAACGAGCAGCGAAGATCCGGGCGACTATTTTGAGGTGGAACGCAGTATAGACGGACAAACATTCAGCAAAATAAGTACAGCTGCTGCTACATTTCTAACAGGTGGAAATTACCAGTTTCAGGACAAAACCCCGGAACAGGGAACCAATTATTATCGTTTGAAAATGGTTGATGCCGACGGCAACAGCAGGCTGAGTAAAGTGGTTATGGCTGAAGTAAAAGAAGAACGGTTTGTACAAGCTTTTCCAAATCCGGTTTCAGATCGCCTGAATATTCAAACGAGCAGCGAAACACATGGTACAGGACTCATTACCATTACAGATTCCAGGGGAACAATTGTTCGCAGTGTTCTCCTAAATAACGGTTGCGTGTCAATAGAAATGCAAGGGCTGGCTTCCGGTTATTATTTGCTTCATTTTCAGGACGATCTCCTCAGCGAAACGTTGCAGATAGTTAAAAAATAACCCGTTTTCACCTGGCTGTACGGCCAAATCAATCTTCAACTTACTAAATTCCGCCGGGGTATACAATTGGTTTATTGCCTTTATTTATCAACCGTGTAACTGTCAATAAGTTTGGCCGTTGTTTTGTAAGATGCTTTTGCAATTAAAGTACCTTAAACCAAACTCTTCAATGATGGTTAAAAAATTGAAAATCTTTGTACTTGACACGTCAGTACTGTTACACGACCACCAGGCGATCATGCATTTCGGTAAAAATGATGTAGCAATTCCAATTACGGTTTTAGAAGAATTGGATAAATTTAAAATTGGTAACGACACCAAAAATTTCTCGGCGCGTGAAGTCATACGTTTTATCGATCTGCTTTCGGTAACAAAAGGATTGCAAAAATGGATTCAACTTGGTTCGGAAAACTGAAAC
>CBFGMW010000102.1:0-7746 GCA_965649925.1 uncultured Fluviicola sp. | reverse complement strand
AGCCTTTCTACGCCAAACACCATATTGATGTGGAATACGTTGGTCATCCACTTTTGGACGAGATCCGAAACTATCAGAATACTGTACAGCAACCATTAAAACTCAAAGTAAACGACAAGCCTATTGTTGCTTTACTTCCGGGTAGCCGCGTGCAGGAACTAAAAACAAAACTTCCGGTCATGCTTTCCCTGATCGATAAATACCCGAAATTCCATTTTGTGATTGCAGGTGCGCCGAATATGGATGAGCAGGTTTACAAAGATATTATCGGCAACAAAGAAGTTTCCATTGTTTTCGGGCAAACCTATACCCTTTTGAAGAATTCAGCCCTGGCGGTTGTTACTTCCGGAACGGCAACACTTGAAACTGCTTTATTCGGAGTTCCGCAAGTAGTATGCTACATTGGAAATGCCATTTCATATAAAATTGCAAAACGCCTGGTAAACATCAAGTACATTTCTTTGCCCAACCTGATTTTAGATCAGGACCTTGTAACGGAATTGATCCAGGACGATTGTACAATTGAACGCTTGCAGAGTGAATTCGAACAATTGCTTCCGGGACACAAAAAGCGCAAAATCATTGACGAAGGTTATTCCAAAATCAGTCAAATGCTTGCACTCGACGATCAATCCGAGTCAGGAATTCAAGGCGCTTCAGCGAAAGTTGCACACTACTTGTTGAAAACTATTTAACGCGGAACGAGCGGAGCCATGCTCCCGACTTAATTTTGTAAAATGCGATGGTTAGTTCTTTACTTCCTGCTTTTTAGCGGCAACCTGTCTGCGCAGCAAATGCGTATTGGAGTACTGCGCGACTATACTATCACGCAAATAGTCTTCGCCTATAACGACGGATCCTACAATATTTACGGTGATTCTGTGCACCTGGGAACGATTCTTTCCACTGAATTTGTTGAATTGAAATTCCTCGGCACGAAGAAAATCGAAATCAAGATCAATGCTCAAATTGTAGACACTGCAAGTTCCGTAAAACTTATTGCAAACAAAGTGAACGGAAGTTTGGTATATTCTTCTAAGACCAACGCTTTCAAAGAACGCAAATACAAAGACGATTGTGAGATCACGGCACCGGTTTCGTCTTTAACTGTTGTCAACCTGGTTGATATGAACAACTACCTGGGCGGTGTTGTAGAGTCGGAAGGCGGCGGCGGTAAAAGCATGGAGTACTATAAAGTTCAGGCATTGATGAGCCGAACTTATGCCATGAAATATGTTGGAAAGCACGAAAAAGAAGGTTTCGACCTGTGTGACAGAACACATTGCCAGGCTTATCATTATCAATTACGGTTTACACAGCAAATAGACACAGCAGTTCGAACAACAGACGGCGTTGTAATGGTTGATGCCGCAGGGAAACTAATCGACTCTTATTTTCATGCTAATTGCGGCGGGCAAACTTCGGAGCCTGACTATGTCTGGAACAATAAAATCGATTATCTGACCACATTTAAAGACACTTTCTGTATTTACACCAAGCAGGCAACGTGGGAGAAACGCATTCCACAGGAAACCTGGAAAGCATACTTAATAAGTACTTTCGATTATCCGGCGAACGACAGTTTGTACGGATCCATGATCTGCAGTTTCAATCAGCCCGACAGATGCGCGTTTTATGTCCATCCGGCGTTAGGTATTCCATTGCGTGATATTCGTGAGAAATTCGGCTTAAAATCAACATTTTTCAATTGCTATCCGGAAGGAACAGATGTTGTTTTACGCGGTCGCGGTTATGGTCATGGTGTTGGTTTATGCCAGGAAGGCGCTATGCGTATGGCGAAATACAATTATTCTTACCTGCAGATCGCATTGTATTATTTCCCGGGAGTTCGCTTCTACAATTACAAAACGGATCCTTTCTTTAAGCAGAAAGGTGATGGAAGTTACTAATGTTCAAAAAAACAGTCGGGGCGAATAATTATTGGCCCGACTGTTACTCTGTCGTAATCACAAAAACGTCCTCGTCGTCTTTTTTGAAGTATTTCTTTTCACGCGCAAACCGTTCCAGTTCCGAATCGAAGCGCAGTTCATACAACGTAGCTTTGGTATCATTCAGCTGATCATCGAGTTTTACTTTGTCTTCACGAAGTTTACTCAGCTTCCGGTTTTGAGAAATGATGGTGAAGATATCTACATCGTCTAAGAATAAATTATAGACGAAGAAAATGGTAAAGGCCAGCAAATATTTGTTCTTGAACTTTAAAAGATACTTCTTCATGTTTCGAAGGTAGCTGATTCTTTCGCCGGATTTTCCGGAAGATTAAAAAGGTAATAACTCCGGAGTGTTGAAAACGCATTTTTGGAATATCCCGCTGACGGGAGCAGAAGAGTACAGATGTTGTTTTTTTGTTTTATGTGCACGGAAGTGATCGCTTAATGGCAATTTCAAGTACAGCACGTTCATCCGAGGGATACAAGTTGATCATTATTTTAGGAGCACAAAAAAGGCCAACTCTCTTGAATTGACCTTTCTTCGTTCCCACATTAGCAGGACAAATATACTTTATCAGTTTACAACGTTATCGTAAACTTCTTTAAATTGAGCTTTCAGATCATCTGCTTTTTTAACATCGTCTTCTGACATGGGATCATTCGCAAGATCTGCATTTTCCATGTAGAACTGAGCGGTTTTACCAAGCAGTGCTTTTGCTTTATCTAATTGCTTGCTTGCATTGTAGCATTCAACAGTTTTCATAATTCCCATTAAGAATAATTGTTTGTCTGACATCCCGAAATCTGAATTGAAACCATCAACCGTCAACGTTTTTAAAGCTGCTTCTCCTTCTTTCCACAAGATATTTGCCGAAGCTTTGTCAGCATCTAAATATTTACAGGCACCTTCCAGGTATTTTGCACCAATGAAGGCAGGTTCAAATTTGTAATACTTCGTGATCCAGCCCGCCGCTTTTTTCGGGTTCGACATCTCATTCTCGATACGTTCAACCAAATCCATCTTGAAAGTCTCAATAAACTCAGCCTGGTCTTCCTGAATATCACCTGATTTATCTAACTTGATAACCTTTCCCATTGAAGTTATGGCATCTTTGTAAGCATTCTTGTAATCTTCATCGTCAGAACCGCTTAAAGACATTTTGTACAATCCTTTTGCCAACCATAAGTGAGCCATAGGATCACTTTTCGTATCGTCTTTCATGGTGTACTTTTCAGATTCCTTGATCAGCTTCTCCCAGTTTTCATCTGTGTAAAGCATCAAAAGGTCATCGTAGGCGGGTGGTTGTGCCATTGTTACATTTGCACTTAACAATAACAACAAGAACAGTAATTTTTTCATTTTTCTCAGTTTGGGTAATCGCATACCAAATGCTATGCCGAATATATAAATCTTTTTTGTTATCAGCGACAATCTGACACTGTCAAGTTGTTTTCAACGCACTTTCGCTGAAAATGTTACTGATTTTCCACACTTTTTACTTCGCAATTAGGAAAGAGTAAAGAATCAGAAAATCTTCTGAGCTCTTTAAACTTTACTCTAAACTCTTAATAAGTAATCCTACAATGTCCTGGGCAGCTTTTGAAATTTTGGTTCCGGGTCCGAACACTCCGAACACTCCAGCGTTGTATAAGTAGTCGTAATCCTGGGCTGGAATAACTCCACCCGCTACTACCATGATATCTGCCCGACCAAGTGCTTTCAATTCTGCAATTACCTGCGGAACCAATGTTTTATGTCCGGCTGCCAATGACGAAACGCCTAACACATGAACATCATTCTCAACCGCCTGCATTGCTGCTTCTTTCGGAGTTTGGAACAATGGTCCTATATCCACATCAAAACCAATGTCTGCAAATGAAGTTGCAATTACCTTCGCTCCGCGGTCGTGACCGTCCTGCCCCATTTTAGCAATCATAATACGTGGTCTTCGACCCTCCAGTTCGGCAAAACGTTTTACCAAAGCTGTTGCTTTTTCAAAATCCGGATCCATACTGCTTTCTGATGAATAAACACCGCTAATTGAACGAATAGTGGCTTTATGGCGATTAAAGACTTTCTCCATGGCAAACGAAATTTCACCCAAAGAAGCACGCTCACGCGCACATCTGACGGCTATCTCCAACAAATTGCCAGTTCCGTTGCGTGCCGCTTCTTCCAGTTCTGCCAAACAATCCTGAACTTTTGAATTGTCGCGGTTCTCTTTCAGAACTTTCAGACGGTCTAACTGGGCCAAACGTACTTTCGTATTATCCACTTCCAGAATATCAATCGGATCTTCTTTTTCAAGTTGATAACGGTTTACTCCGACGATAATATCTTTTCCGGCATCGATCCGTGCTTGTTTTCGAGCGGCAGCTTCTTCAATACGCATTTTCGGAACTCCGGTTTCTATGGCTTTTGCCATTCCACCCAATTCCTCCACTTCCTGAATCAACGCCCAGGCTTCATCAGCCAATTCTTTGGTAAGCTTTTCTATATAGTAACTTCCGCCCCAAGGATCAATCACATCGCACATGCCGGTTTCTTCCTGCAGGTAAATCTGCGTGTTTCGTGCAATTCGCGCCGAAAAATCAGTTGGTAAGGCAATTGCTTCGTCCAAAGCATTGGTATGTAACGATTGTGTTCCGCCGAAACCTGCAGCCATAGCTTCAATACACGTTCTTGCAATATTGTTGTACGGATCCTGTTCGGTTAAACTCCATCCTGAGGTTTGACAATGCGTGCGCAAAGCCAATGATTTTTCATTCTTAGGAGAAAACTGTGAAACCAAACGCGACCAAAGTAATCGTCCGGCGCGCATTTTCGCAATTTCCATGTTGTGGTTCATCCCGATTGCCCAGAAGAAACTCAGGCGCGGGGCAAATGTATCTATGTCCATTCCGGCAGCTAACCCGGCTTTAATGTACTCAACTCCATCTGCCAATGTGTACGCCAGCTCAATGCTTGCTGTTGCTCCTGCTTCCTGCATGTGGTAACCGGAAATGGAAATGGAATTAAATTTCGGCATGTTCTCCGAGGTGTAAGCGAAGATATCTGCAATGATCCGCATTGACGGAGAAGGTGGATAAATGTATGTATTTCGCACCATGAACTCTTTCAAAATATCATTCTGAATGGTTCCGGTCATTAATTCCTGTTTCACTCCCTGTTCTTCGGCTGCAACAATATAAAATGCCATAATCGGAAGCACTGCTCCGTTCATAGTCATTGAAACCGACATTTCATCCAACGGAATCTGATCGAACAGGATTTTCATGTCTAAAATGGAGTCGATTGCAACGCCTGCTTTTCCCACATCGCCTTCTACACGTTCATGATCAGAATCATAACCACGGTGCGTGGCAAGATCGAAAGCTACGGAAAGCCCTTTTTGGCCAGCGGCCAGGTTTCTTCTGTAAAAAGCATTCGATTCTTCCGCTGTTGAAAATCCGGCATACTGACGAATAGTCCACGGACGGATTGCATACATGGAACCGTAAGGTCCACGTAAAAAAGGAGCTTTTCCACTTACAAATCCTAAGTGGCCGACTTCCTTCAGATCTTCTTCTCCGTAGTAACTGTTTAATTTGATCTTCTCGGCAGTTGTGAAAACACCTTTCTGAGGTTTCCCGGTTTCTACTCTAGCCGAAAGTTCAATACCGGAAATGTCTATTCTTTTTTTCATATTGACTGTTCCAATAATAACGTTGATAATCCATTCCAGGCTTCCGGCACATTCTGCCATGTTCCAACTTCTGTTCTTGGGTTAGGGAAGCAGTTTATGCCGATTAATTTATCTTTCTTTTCCTGCAGACGCGTAATTCTTAACTCTGCCGTTTCCTTGATATCCGCTGACAAAGAGATACGATTTTCCACATTCGACAATCCACCTTTTGCTTCAAGTGCCTGAAATTTCGCCCAAGCTTTAGAGGCTAATTCTTTCGTGAAGAAATCAATTGCGTAAGAACCTCCCGCAACATCCTTTACCTGCGATAAGTACGATTCTTCCTGCAGAAGCAAGGAAATATTCGTAACCATACGCTGTGTGAATGCCGGGTTAAATTCACTCGAATAAGCGTCATACGGCTGAATAACCAATTCGTCTATTCCACCGTTCACAGCACTCATTGCCTGAGTGGTTAAGCGCAATAAATTCGTTGACGGATCGTGCAAACTCATGTGCGTAAATCCAGATTTTGCAACAATTCGTGCGGAGGAAGTACAATTGTGTTCCGGTTTATAAGCATCAATCAGTGTTGACCAACACCAGCGAAATGCTCTGAATTTGGCAATCTCAACCAGGTATCTCGTTCCTATTCCAAAGTTGAACTGAATGTTTTTGCAAACTTCATCTATTGTTTGTCCGGCTTCCAGTTTTTTCACAACCGCATCGTGGCCCTCACCTAAGGCTATAACCAATTGCTGTATACTGTTTGCGCCGGCTTGCTGCGCTGAGTAGGCATCAATCACGATCTGATCTGAAGCAGTTTTTCCCGGACAAAAAGCGGAAGACGGAAAACTACCAACCAGCGCCTTAAAATCAGCTAGTTGTTCCGCAGTCCTGGCTTCAAGTGAAGTGTAAATAAACTCGAATTGAACTTCGTTAAGCAATTTCTTAAAATCAATAGTTCGTTCTGTTTCAACAATGATGTAAAGCGCAGTAGAGCCTTTCATTAATTGGTCCAGAATGTATTTATTCAGTTCATTTTCCTGTGAATCTTCGCGGAAATAAACCGGACAGGAAATTAACCATTCGTTGATCGTATTCTTAGTTCCGCGCACAAATGGTGCAAATCCCGGATCGGAAAACGCAGCAAGCTGATCGGTACGATGAAAATACGCCGGATAAGTTAATCCTTCGATTTCATCATGTTTTGTAAGCGTATCAATGGAGGCACCTTTCAGTTCCTTCGTTAATAAACCGATCCAATCTTCCTTGGAAGTATCCGGAAAACCTGTTACTGTTTCAGCCATTTTGTTCTTCTATTTCTTGTACCGCCTGTTCATCAATCAACAGGTCGGGATTAATAATTTGCAGTTTGCCCTCGCGATGAACATATACGAACGTAGTTATCATTGTAGCAAGCACAGGTGCCAGGATAATTCCTATGTATGGGATCTTGAGGATCAGAATAAATATACCACCGCCAAGAACCATCAGGAACATGCGTTTGAACCCGTAGCCAATTGTTCCGAAAGTTCCGATCCCGTATCGTTCCAGGGCGTAATCAAATAAGGAAAAGCCTATAAAGAATGCCGGAATAATGAATGAAACTACTGGTGACAGCAGATCCAGTGGAGGGAAAATAACCGAAAGGACCCACCACAATCCCGAAACAAGCAGTTCAAGTGACAGTGAAATAAACACAATGAAAATGGCCCGGAGCATATCGTTTACAATCCGAAGGAAACCACCGTCAAATTTATTACCTGTTATGTAATTGTCGTATTTCTCCGCCAGGATACAATTGAACGGTGAGAAACAAACTAAAACCACGAACTGGAAGATCATTTCTACGATCCAGTCTATAAATTCGCCGATAGAACTTGCAAACCAATAAATTATTCCCCCGATCAGCGGAATATCTTCGGTGCTTGAAGCCAAATCACGAATTCCCTGAGTTTGGGCAAAGTACATTGCAAGTAAAATTCCGGCAACAACACCGGGAATGAAGAATAGCAGGAACTTTCCTTTAAACAGGGTTTCGAAGGTATGGGAGATTCCCTTTGCGTATAGTGTAATGCCTTTCATAGTCAGTTTCCGGACAGAAAATTACAACAAATTGAATTGCT
>CBFGMW010000101.1:0-7748 GCA_965649925.1 uncultured Fluviicola sp. | reverse complement strand
TGTTTTTTATGGCTTTCAATCCATGGTTCAGCTGACTCACGTAACCGCTTATTTCCTGTCCTAAGGTTAACGGAGTTGCGTCCATAAAATGTGTTCTTCCGATCTTTACAACCGCCATAAACTCTTTGCTCTTTGCAGCCAAGGTATCTCTTAACTTCTCGATTCCCGGAATGGTTGTTTCCATTAAAATCTGATAAGCAGCAATATGCATTGCCGTTGGAAACGTATCGTTGGAAGATTGCGATTTGTTTACGTCGTCATTCGGATGAAGTACTTTTTCTTTATCTGTTAAAGCTCCGCCATTCAAAACATGCGCGCGATAAGCAATTACCTCGTTTACATTCATATTGCTTTGGGTACCGCTTCCGGTTTGCCACACTACCAGCGGAAACTGATCTGCCAGTTTGCCATCCAGAATTTCATCCGCTACTTTCCCGATCAGATCAGATTTTTCCTTAGAAAGAATTCCGGCATCCAGGTTTGTTAGAGCAGCGGCTTTTTTCAGATAAGCAAATGCACGAATGATTTCCTTCGGCATTCTGTTAATATCCTGGGCAATTTTGAAATTCTCAATACTACGTTCGGTTTGTGCTCCCCAATATGCATCGGCAGGTACTTTCACTTCGCCCATTGTATCTTTTTCAATTCGGTATTCCATGATCTTTCTTTTGGGATGAAATTAACAGCTCTTAAGTTAACGAAGAATCCCCAAATCAGGTCATTTTTTAGATATAATTATGCCTCTGATTCCCGGAATTTGTATATCAAACCCAAATTCCGGGATCTCAGGTATTTATTTCCAAACTACCTATTTCAAAAAGGTACTGACAACTCTGAAACCAACATCGGGGGAGCTTTCCTTGAAATCAGGGTTTGGATTAGGAGCGTAAATTTTCACCTCCTCTGCGTTACTCCTCCAGCTTCCGCCTGCCGTACCAACAAGCTTCTTTGTTCCATCTTCGTAAACCATTTCGGCAACATTCCCGCTCATGTTATACAAATCCAAATCATTGGGCCAAAAGGATTTTACGGGCGCTGTAATATCGTTACCGGCATAATGCTCTGCCTCCTGATAACCAGTTAAAGTATCATCTTTAGCTCTTGTGAAATTCGCCTGAAATAATCCTTCCCGGTTTCTTACGAACTGCCCGTCCCACGGATAAGGAAGTTGTTTACCTTCAACAGAAGCAGCTTTCACCCATTCTACACGCTGCGGCAGACGAACATCATTATAATTTCCTTCTTTCTTCTCGCCAACAAATTTCCGTAGTTCTGCAGACAGCCATTTGCAATACATCTCAGCTCCTTCTTTCGTGATATTCACTACCGGGTAATCGTCGTAAGCCGGATGAGAAAAGTAATAATCGCGATAGTTGACACTGGCCGCCCAATATTTCGAAACCCAATTTTCCTGATCTGGCTTTGCTTTCAGGAATTCATCTTTTCGGTCCTGCATCAGTAAATCAAATAAGAAAGTCCTATACTCAAAGTTGGTGACTTCTGTTTTAGAAATGTAAAAAGCCTGGACAGAAACCGCGGTTGAATCATAATCGAATGTTCCTGAAGGAACGTAAGCATACACATTCTTGTCATATTTCTGTAAGGCCTTTAACATGGCTTTTTTCTTCTTTTTAGTTGCTTCAATTTCTTTTTCGGTGAGTGTTGGGAACTGATAAGGCTGATCGTCAAGAACTTTCTGAGACCAGTCGAAAGCAACAAATTTAGTGGGTTCAATTTCGGCGGAAAGAATTGTTTCCTGAGCCATATCAGATTTCATTATCTGCTCCATTTCGATAATTCCTTTCTCAATCATTGCGATAGAAACATGAATAGTATCAGGATCAGAAGTTTCCGATTTTACAGATTCATTGACTTCCCTGGTAAGTGGGTTGAGTTCTTTTTCGACAACAATTGATTTCTTATTCTCATTAGTGAAATTTGTCAGAAGCAACATTGCCACTGAAATTGCGCTTATAGTTGTTAACATGATAATCCAGTTTTTAGTTGTAAAATACTTTTTGCGAATAGTATTCATTTTATCAGTTGACGCCAAAGAAGTAGTAAACATCGTTTTAGCCTCTTTAAAAGAATGCACAACTTTTTCAGTGCGAGCTAACGCAAACAAATCATCGAGTTCTCTATGCTTATCCATGTTGTTCTTTTTTGGTCGTTAACGAAGCATCGTATGTCAGAATCTCAACTAGTTTCTCCCGTCCTCTTTTCAATCGCTGTTTTACGGCCGATTCAGATGAATTTTGGATTTCCATGATTTCCCTGATACTGAAACCTGAAATTTCGAAAAGTATGATACACTCCCTTTGATCGTCTGACAACTGAGCAAGTGCCTGATATAAATAAAAAATATCTGCGGCAGATTGCGGATCAGCGCTTTTGTCTGACAACTCAAAAATGAACTGGTTCTTTTCTACATTTGTTTCGCGCTTCTTTTGGTAATTATTACCTACTACTCTCACGCAAATACTGAACAAAAATGAAAGAAATGCATCTTTCGACTTTAACGTTTCGAATTTCTCATAAGCGATAACCAGGCTATCGTTCAGGATATCCCGAAAGTCCATATCTCCAAAAACCCTTGCCCTGCAGAAGCGTTCGAACCTGTCATGAATCGGTTCGTAGAGTTTCAGGAAATCTGCTTGTTTTTTGTCCATTATGTTTGCCGATCGGTTTGCGTACAACTATAAGTTTGACAAAGGTGGAAAAAGTTACATTGGTGGGAATAAAAAAGTAGGGACAGCTCGCGAGCTGTCCCTACTTTAATTGATATTCCAGATGGTTTACCTCTGCAAAACCACCTTTCCGCTCACCCAGGTTTTTCCAACAGGATAACGGATCAAATAAATTCCGGTGGAATATGCTCCCAGATCAACCTGAACGGTTCTTCCGGCTTCAATTTTGGTGATTGTCTGCAACAATTTCCCACTTAAATCGGTAATGTATAATTCCGGAATATCGGTTTCAGATAAAATATTGACAATACCATCTGTTGGATTCGGATAATAACTCCAGGTAACTTTTACCGGATCAGGAATCTGATGGTTCAACGAATCACGCACAGGAACGGAATCATTTCCGGGAACGCTGTCAGGAACAACTACAATTGAATCCGGATAATTCATTGCCAGATCAGGAATCTGCTGATCACAGTCTGGCATGTACGTATAGCTTTTCAGAATGCGGACAATCAGATCGTTTAATGTTTCCACATCGAACTTGTCCGTACTCGGAGCAATATGACTCCCGCCGATTCCACTGTGATTGGTCAAAAAGGTGTATGTTCCATTTGTTCCAAGGGCCATGGCCCGCATTAAATATTCGGTGCTTTTATTAATTCCGCTTGCGCCAATTGGAACAATACGAATTCCTTTTTCTGCTGCCTGTTTGGTTAATCGTTCCAATTTGGCCTGTACCTCCGGATTGTTGTGCGGAGGTGCATCTAAAATCAGGAACAAAACACGCGTTCTAGCGTTTTCACTCCATTGCAATGTGTTAATTGCCGTATCCAACGCACTTTCTACAGCTTCTTCGTAATCGCCACCACCGCCGGCATATTGTCCGTCTACGTAATGAACTGACTCTGATAAAATACGATTGAAATCCATTTTTTGAGTCAGATACAACTCATTCACTCCTTTATCTCTATAGAAAACATTTGCAAAACGGAAATTCAAAGTATTGCTGATTTGCTTTGATTTGAAAATAATATCATTCATCTCAGCTTTCAGGTAGTTCAACTCATCACCCATAGAACCTGTTGCGTCAACTACAAAAGCAATGTCCACATTTTCGATTTGCTGGCATTCTACCGTCAAAGCCATGTGATTGATCGATTCTTCAAAAGGAGTTACGCGGTCAATCTTTTTAGTCTGCCCCATATAACTTACTTCAATTGAAAGAGGACCAACCAAAACAGGGTTCTCGTTTTTAATTGTTAGCCAGCATTCTGCTTTTCCTGTATTATCTGTTTTGGTAGTGAAGAGTGTTTTTCTTCCTTCCAGCAACTTCACCGTTGCATCAACCAGAGGCAAGCCTGTTTTACCTTGTAACATCAGGGTATATCTTCCTTTCGGAGCAATATTCCATGAACTTTGATAAGTAGAAAGTTCAGAGCCAGTGATATCCTGCCACATTTTCCACTTAGAGAAATCATTTATTTCACCGGCAGTTAAAGCTCCGCTTTTCACTTGATTCGCTGTGGTAGGAGGAGGCGCAAAAAGCCCGTCTGTTAATCCTAATCCGGAAACTGTAGATTTTGGAACCAAAGGAGGACGAGATTCATCTCTCGCCTTTTCCGATTCTCCGCTTGACCAGCTGTATGCCTTCGTTCCACCGGAAACGGTAGAAAGCGTTGTGGTCTCAGTATATGCGACTCCAATCGATTTCTCGCTGTTAAGTTTAGGAGCTGGTTGTGTTTTCGTCTTATCAGCCTGGGCTGTAAAATCATTCATTTCGTCAGATTTCACAGCAATTTCCTTTGTTATTGGAAGATAACCGGCATAAGAAACAACACAGGTATATTTTCCGGTATCAAGCGGAATATGGAAATTTCCTGCTCTATCCGTTAAAACAGATGCTACCAGTTTACCATCCTGATAAACATCCACATTACCATAACTTAAAGCGGCTTTACTTTCAGCAGCATTGAAATTTCCGTTCAAAGATTGAGCAAACGAAAAAGACCCAATAAAAAATGAAAATAGAAGTAAGATAGTTGTTCTCATAATCGGTCAAATTTGTAATTCGACTGTTATTACAAGCTCAGGCACTTTTGGTTCAATCAACAGTGAATTCTTCCTGTTTTTCTTTTTTTCCCTGTTCTTTTAATTTCTCAAAAGTCTGATTGAGCTTGGTTTGCTTCTTCTCCTTTTCTTTTTTCACCTCGACAGGATCAACCTTCTCTTCTTCACCAAACTTAATCTCAAGGACTTCGCGCTGTTTTACTTTTGGCTGGTAGGTTTTCACCGTAGTGTCTTTCTTGAAAAGTCCCAGTTCTGATTTTAGAATTGACATCGTTTCTGTTTTGACCAGTTCTCTGTTTTCACGCGCCTGTTCTTGTTTTGAATCTTTATCCCATTCAATGGTCGGATCATCCAGGTTTCCATACATACGGACAAAAATCTTGATTCCTGTATTGTCATCCTCCACAATTCCGAATTCAGATTCATCTTTCCTGACTTTCAAATCCCGCATCCGGAAAGCAAAACGGTAATCGATGTCGTTATTAAATGTATGCGTTCCAATAGTTGTAATATCGAGAGCAGAAGAATGGATCTCCATTTTCGGTATGTAAATGGTACTATTTTTAATGAAAATGGTGTTCTCGAGTGTTTCGAATTTGATATTGTCGAGCTTGCCTTCCAGCGCTTCCACATCTCTGCTTTTCAGAACAACTCGTGTTTTCGGGGTTTTCAGATCGGCAGTGAGCGCTTTGAACGTACTCACATTCTTTAAACTTCCATTGAACACTTTCACTTTCATTTCTGCCTCGATCTTCTTTTTAATAATCCCTTCACTGAAAGAAAACGGTGCTTTCAGATCAAGAAGAATTTCAGCTCTTCCGGAAATATTTTCAGCAGTGATAACGTCCTGATCGAAATTATTCCACTCTTTAAACAACGGGCGGAATTGGATATCAGATGAATAAAGAGAACTAGCCATTTGGAAATATTCCGGGGCAGTTTCGTTAATAACAACCGTTCCGGAAACACTTGCATCTGCAGATCTCCCGAAGAGTTTGCTGATTTTCAATTGTCGTGGGCCAACCTGCATATTTCCATGCAAATCTTTGAAATAATGTGAATCCAATTTCAATTTACGAATGTCCAGAACAACAGAACCGTCGATTTGATCGGGCAGCATAAATTCACGCAGCCCATTTGCACCTGTTTCTCCGAGTGTAAGGGAATTCGTAAAATCAGCCAAATCAATGTGCTTGGAATCGGCTGTTACATCAACTGTAAGATTTGTTCTGTTTTGAAGGAAGCCATCAATATTGTTGAAGTACCCGTTCAGGAATAGTTCCGATGAGCCTAAATGCACTTCACATTTCTGCAAGGCAGCTTCCGTTCTGTTCAACAGCAATGTCCCGTTAATATTCTCAAAAATCCGGGAATCGTGTTCCATTTGGAATCTGGAATTTTTGAATTGCGCCGAACCGCTTCCTTCTACTATTTCAATTTCTGGTTCATTTTCAACAAATATGGTCTGCAGATCGAATACAGTTCTCAAATCAACTTTACCAGAAACCGTTTTCATTTTCGGAAAGTGGAAAAGTGCGTGGAGCATCGCTAAATCTACAGCCCCGTTTGCTTTTCCCGAATAGCGCGGCGCATTGAAATGCTGAATCATACATGCTCCGTTAAAAGCTCCGGAAGCAGAGAGGAATGACAAATTTTTCAGGGCTAATTCTTCATTTCCCTTACCTTTCAGCGTTGAATAAATTCCATTGAGCTGGATCGAAGAAACGGTAACGTTGTTCTCAGGTTCGGTCAATTTTCCGTTGTGAATATTGAAACTGCAATCAATTAATGGAGACGATTCAGCCCGCAATTCATTGTCTAGTTCCAAATGGAAATCTACTGTTCCGCTTCCTTTAAAACGGTCTATCTGATCCACTTCAGTTGCGCTCAGATTGTTTGCAACGTCCTGAAAGCTGAGTTTCTCAGCACTTACCTCCGTATGCAATGAACTGTCCTGCAACAGCAAATTGAACGAAAAAGGAAGTTTTGCTAAGACCACTTCCCCATTAGGAATACTGATCGTGTTTTTCTCATTGTCAACATTTACGGAACACCTCGCCAGAGCCGGCTTATTCACTACAAACGGAACTAAGCCATTCTGAATTTTCTGAATAGTCATAGAAGCATTTGTGGCAACGGTAAATTTCTTTGCATCGAAGCTTCCGTTTAAAAAAGCCTCATGAATTTTCGCTGAATAAATCTGTTCGGAAACCTGATTGGAATAGATAAACTGAATCTCATTCAATTCAATGCCCTTTAGTTTCACATCAAAGTCGGATGAACTATTGTCTTCAGATTCTTTAAGAATATCATAATTTTCCCTGCCCTTCTTGTCAATCTTCAGATGTACGGTTCCGTTATTGATTTCCAAGGCTTTCACGTGGTAACGCTCGTTCCAAACGTCCCATGGATTAAACTTCAGACGCATTTGATCTGCCTGAAACAAGGTGTCTAAGCGCGTGCTGTTAGGAACTGCATCCTGAATAAAAACTTCATTAAAGTCAATAGATAAATTAGGGAATGTTGCCCAAAAGGTCAAATCTATTTCTTTTACCCGAACTTCTGATTTAAGATTTTTATTGATTTCTCCAACTGCATAATCAATAATTTCTTTTTTGTAGATGACTAATAACAACGTAATGATCAGCATCAATGACAACGTAATTGACACCAACCAAATAAGAGTTTTCCGCAGGTAACGCCACCATCCCTTCATAATACAAAAATACACCGACAAAATCCGGAGATCCTATCTTTTATTAGAAGTAATCAACGTTCCATTCTTAATAGCTTTAGTTTATTAATCCTACAAGTCGTATAAGTTACATCAAAGCAAAAAATCTCTGCCTGTTGTTACAAGCAGAGATTTCCAATATTTATTTTTTAATTACGGTCTTTTAACGGGTGCCGGAGCAGTTCTTGGTGTCGGAGCAGGAGTCGGTGCCGGGGCAGGTGTTGCTTTTGGCGCCGGCGCTGGTTTCGGAGCTGGTG
>CBFGMW010000100.1:0-7785 GCA_965649925.1 uncultured Fluviicola sp. | reverse complement strand
TAACTTTAGTTGCTGTTTTTCTGCTTTTTTTCGCTGAAAGATCATTCGGTCAGAAAACATTTGACCATGGAAAGGCCGAAATTAATAAAATTCTTGCGGATAATTCAGATCCCACGTTTTTGCTTTTAAAGTATCTGGAAAAACATCCGGCCCATCTTTTTGAAAATAAGACTGTCTGGAACAGGATCAATAAATACTGTGCGGTAGAAGCGGAGAAAGTAAAAGGCAAGTATTATTCGGAGTTAACCGCCTATATTGGAAAGCGCATGTTCAACTACGGGTACTCCGAAGATGCGTTTTACTATTTGTACAAGGCAGATCAATCAATAAAAGATGAGGTTCCGGAAGACAAGAAGTTCCTGACTACTTTTCATGAGTCGTATGGATTAGCATTCTTCTATTACAAGCGGTTCAATGAAGCCAGGAGAGAAATAAAGCTGGCACTGGCAGACAAAAGTATTGCAGTTAATTTTAAGATTGGTTTGATTAACACCTACGGACTTATTTTTCGCGAGCTGCAACAAACAGATTCTGCAAAACACTATTTTCAGTATGCACTTCATCTGGCCGAAAAATCAAATAACCGGCCCTGGATAGGTGTGTTATCCGGGAACTTAGGGCACATTTATTTTTTAGAGAAGGATTTGGATAAGGCTTATGCTTTGTGTAATGAGGATTTTAAGATCAGTATTGAAACAAATCAACATGGAAGTGCTATCACTGCTTTAAACTTATTGATTCGCATTGAAATTGAATTGAATATGCTGGATCGGGCCGAAAGAAAACTGGCGCTGATGGATAGTTTGATAAGCACACTTGAATACAATGCATCCAATTACCGGATACTTTTCCAATCAAAAACGGCGGTTTCGCAGGCAAAGGGGAATTACAAAGATGCTTTGGAATTTTATAAGCTGTCGAGACTGTATTCCGACAGTATTCAACAGTTGACCAACCAGGAGAATCTCAAGAAAACAGAGTTCCAGATCCACTTTGAGCAAAAGCAGGCTGAGTTGAGTATTCTGCGTACAAATAAAAGGTACAGCGAAATCCTGATCTACGGATTGATTGCGGTTACTATTCTGTCTGTTATTGTGTTCATCTGGATTCTGCGATTGAACATACGGAAACGCAGAAGAGAAAAAGAACTTTCTGATTTGAAACGGCAGCGGGTACAACAGGAGCTGGAAATTACCGAGTCACAACTCCGCGGAATGCTTTCCAATTTAATGGAGAAAAACACCATGATTGAAAGTCTCACTGCTGAAATCGAACAGTTTAACCAGGAAGATAATCAGCAGTATTCAGAAGAACGTATGAAGATGCTGGATAAACTTCAGTCGTTTACATTACTTACCGACGATGATTGGCTGGAGTTTAAAAGTCTGTTTGAAAAACTGAATCCGAATTTCTTCACAAAAGTACTTACGCATTCACCTGATTTAACAAATGCAGAACTGCGCCTGATCACATTGATTAAATTGAATTTATCTAATCTTGAAATGTCCCGTACTCTGGGTATTTCACCTGATTCCGTTCGAAAAACAGGGCTCCGCTTACGTAAAAAATGGAATATGGAGCATCCTGAAGATCTGGTTAAATTTATTCTATCTCTCTGATTCCCCAACTTTCCCATAAAGATTTTTAAACTTTCCCTGAGCAGGGTGTAAATTCCCTCACACTTTATGCGTTTTGTCTCGTTTTTGTCTCGCCTAAAAGTTTAGTAATAGGGCTTTTCAGTCATACTTTAGCCAAAAACATTAACACATGAAAAACAAATTACTTTTAAGAAGTGATTGGAAATTGTACTTACTGCGCTACGGACTTTTCTTTGCCGCCTTGTCTACAATTGGAATTACTTCTGCTCAAACTACAGTACAAGTTGGTACCGGTACCTCAACTACTAATAATGCTCCTATTCAGGCGTATTATAATTTTTCTTATTCTCAGTGTATATATACCGCGGCAGATTTGGTTGCTTCCGGTGCAACTACTATGGGAACAATCACTAAGATTCGCTATTATTTCAATAGTGGTGCTTCAACGAATTCAACAGATTGGACAGTTCACATGGCACATACGAATAAGACGAACTTCACATCAACAACAGATTGGGTTTCGTCTACCGGAATGTCAACGAATTTTTCAGGAACAGTGACTTTTCCTGCAACAGGAAATTGGTTGGAAATCACATTGTCAACTCCTTTTCAATGGAACGGTGTTGATAATATCTTGATCGGAATTGATGAAAATCAAGCTGGTTATGGTTCTCAAACCTACTGGAGATACTCTAATTACGGTTCGGATAACAGATCTATATTCTATTACTCAGATGCAACAAATCCTGATCCGGTGACACCTCCAACTGCCATTTCACGTGGTACATGGGCTCCGAATGTTCAATTTGAATGGACAGCCGCTCCGGTTTGTGCGGGAACACCTGCTCATGCTACAACAACAGTTAATGACGCATCTATTTGTCCGGGACAATCTGTGAACCTTGGTATGATCAACGGACCATTTGAGTCAGGAATAACTTATATCTGGCAGGAAAATACAGGCTCCGGTTGGTCAACAATCTCTGGTCCGACAGCAGCGTCATACACAACTGCACCTGCAGTAACATCAGATTACCGAATTGTTCAAACTTGTACAAGTTCAGGATTAGCAGATACAGCTGCTTCTGTGAATGTTGTTTTAAATCCAATTCCAACAGTTGCAGTTGATTTCGATGATGTTGCAATTTGCAACGGAGAAACAGCAACTATTACTGCTTCAGGAGCTGATACATATTTATGGAGCCCGAATACGTTTCTTTCTCCTTCAACCACAGACGCTACTGTAATCCTGGTTCCAACTGCAACAACAACTTATACCGTTGTAGGTACAACAGCTGCAGGTTGCAGCGCTTCTGCATCGGCTAAAGTAACACCAATGGCTTTGGTTCCTTCTTCTGTTTCATACAATCCTGCAGAAAACTGTGCGGCGGGTTCTTTGGTTACAATGTCGGTTTCTGGTTTGCCTGAAACTATTTCAAACGGCGGAACATGGGAATATCGTTTCCTTGCATCTGATGGAGTTACTGTTCTTCAGGATTGGAGCGCTTCATCTGATTTTGCTTTCACACCTGCAGAAGACAGCACTTATGGTCATTTTTACCAGGTAAGATCTACTTCGTGTATTGCAGATGTAATTGATTCTGTTTACACAGATATCGTTATTGGTTTTGGTGCTGATGTGGCTGTATTGGATTACAACTGTAACTCAGAGGGAATTATCACGCTTTCAAATCCATTCGGACAAATTGCTATTGAAGAGCTTTACGCAAATCCATTAACAGATTTGGCCACAATGACCGATTTTGCTTTAACCGGAAATGCTTCAGTAGCAAATGGAAGACTTCAATTAACTCCTTCGGCAACAGGTAACACGGGCTATGCTGTTCTGACAGTTCCGAATTTCTCGGCCGGTTTGAATAATTCAATGAATGTTTCCTTCAATATGACGGCCGATATGCCAATCAATACTTATGGTACAGGCGGGGCCGACGGATTGACGTACTCTTTCGGCGACGATGCAACACCTGCAGGAAACGGAACCGGACATAACGGTAAAGGAACAAAATTGCGTTTGTCTTTTGATGCGGCTGGTAACTCTTCTGAAAATAACAATCAGGCTGGAATTTACCTGGTTTACGGATGGACTGCAACAAATGCTTTCGGTCCGGCAAGTACCCCTCAAACACTGGCATACTCTTCCAATACATCACTTTGGAAATTGAAAACGGATATACCGGTTGAATTGTCAATCGATACAGATGGTAAAGCAACAGTAACAGTTGACGGAACAGTTGTGTTTACAGATATTCAGTTGCCTGCTGCTTACATGGCTGCTGATGTTACGGGATGGAAACATTTGTTTTCAGCCGGTACAGGTGGTGATGCATTACGTCAGGCGGTTTCGAACTTAGAGATCACAGCAGGAAACCTGAACTATGGAATTACTGCTGGCGGATCAGCAACACCTCCGGCTGCTTGGCAGTCAGGAACCGTATTCGATCAGTTATTACCTGGTGAATACGATATCTGGATTTCCAAAGACGAGGCTGGAACATGTATGAAAAACATCGGAACTTACGAGATCTTAAACTTGAATCCGGTTGTTGAATTGGGTAACGATACTACCATTTGTGAAGGAACATCTTTGACTCTTGATGCAGGAAATACAGGATCATCATACTTATGGAGTGGTTCCAACGAATTCACACAAACAATTGAAGTAGATGAAGCAGGTGCATACATTGCTTATGTAACTGACGCTGTTGGATGTTTGGGAATAGGAACAATCAACGTGGATGTGAACGAAGCTCCGACTGCAACAGGAATTTATTCTCAGGGATCTTTCCCAATGATGAACTTCTCTGTTCTGGGTGCGCAAAATGCTGATTCTTACGATTGGAACTTTGGCGACGGAAACTCTGTTCAAAACGGACCGGCTTCTGTTTCTCACATGTATACACAAGACGGAACGTTTACAGTAACTGTAACTTTAACGAACGATTGCGGTACCGAAGTTGAAACAACAAGTATCACCATTATCGATTACACAGGAATTGGTGAGAACGAATTGGTTGATTTGAACTTATATCCGAACCCTGCATCAACACAAGTAACGGTTTCTCTTCCGAACAGTGAAGAAAGTACATACAGCGTTTTCAGTGTGTCTGGTTCACAGGTGAAAGAAATAACATCATTCTATGGTACAGCAACTTTAGAAGTTTCTGAATGGGAAAGTGGAATCTACTTCCTGACAGTAACAAACCAGGGAAAAACAACAACTAAAAAGTTTGTAGTAGAATAGTGTAAGTAGTGTTCGCTATTCACTTAATGAACCCTGACCCCGCTTGCGGGCGTCAGGGTTTTTTTATTGAGTTGAGTGAATGTAAAAAGTTTGTATTTATTGCACTACCAAGGGCTTGGTATATACCATTCCTTTAGAATCAATAAACTTCACGTGGTAAACACCTTTATTCCAATTGTTGACTTTAATTGAAAACAGCATCGTATTGTTTGTATCAACATTCCCGGTAAACACTTTTCTTCCGTCAGTTTGATAAATAATTAGTTCACCAAATCCTTTTGCTACATCTCTGCTCAACGAAATCATTACATCATACGTTGCGGGATTGGGATATAATTGCATGGATTGAGAAGCCAGAATGTCTTTCTCACGTGTATTGTAATAATCACAATTAGGATAGCTGATGTTGTTCAAATCATTGATTATTGCACCGAATGAAAACTGATTCACTTGTAAATCCGGTAAAATGTAACCTGTGGTATCAATTCCAATTACCGAATCCAAAGCTGCATTCCCTATTTGTTCAATTACCAGATCTTCACTAAATACATTTTTCCAATGATTCAATTCTGCCTGTTCTGTAGAATCGATTCCGCAATATTCCAGTTCGTTCAGAATGTTTAATCCAATTTGAGTCTGACCAATAACACGGAACAAATGCGCTTTGTCTATTTCATGGTAGAATTGTGTCAGATAGTTTTCGGCAGTAATGACTGAATCTGTCATCATGCGCAATGCATCAACAAATAAGGCTACATGTTCTTCGAAATCACTTTCATTTGCAGTATAGGTTATTTGATTTTGCGTAAACGCCTGCTCTAACGTAGATTTCATGTGATCGAAAGCAAACCACAAATAATTTCTGGTTAAACTGTCTGTTGCATCCACGTCTGAATTGTAAATCTCCCCATATAGTTCCAGCGCTTCCAAATCATTTCCAAGACTGTCGTAAGAGGTCATTTTTTGCATTGCTGCTACAATTGCTTCGTCCAAACGAATAGAATCCTGCTCAATTTCTGACCAGAATACGGGCATACCATCAATATCAAGTGTTGATTTCGTTTTTGGTGGACCAATAACAATGGTTCCATCATAGAAGCCACAGGCAGGTTGTGCTGCTACAGGATTGGTTATCGGTAATACGATGTAATTGTTACTGGCAGTCAGGATTTGAAAACTTGTATTCGATGGAATACTGTTTCCTGTATTCCATTGGTTATTTGTTAAATCAACTGAACAACCGGGAGGTGTACAACTTAAACTTGTGGTCCCGCTTATTGTTCGCGAACACTCTTCAATAAAGTTGAAGCCACTCTTCAGATTTATAGGGCATGAAGTAATTTCTATGCTCCGGTTCTGAAGCGATTTATACAAGAAGTTGTAACCGGCTAAGTCGTGAATAGACATATTCAGTGCACAACCATTTAAAATCTTGATATTACAGTAATCGTTATTCAGAAAACTGTTGCACTTCAAACTGAGCTTTCCGTAAGATTTGCCAATTCCATATTTTGCTTTTTGGAAGGAAGAACCACTAATTTTGTATTCTACATCTGAGAAATCAGAAATACAGGTCATTGTGGAGCCTGAAACCGGGGCATATTGAGCAAAATTACAGTCGGCTACCATGGAGGATCTTGTTAGCGCAGACGATTCAATGCAGTACAAACTGTTTGCGGTAAAGGTGCTTCTTGCAACGTTAAGTCCCATTCCTTTAACTTTAAGCAAAGCTTTATCTGAAGGATTCAGCGTGGCTGATGGAGCTTCAAAAACACAGTCGGTTGCCGAAAAACCTGCATTGTTTTCAATATTCATTGCTGCTTTTACCGGAACTTGTGTAAACCTGCAATCAACGAAACTATTTCCGTCAGTAAGCGTGAATCCACCATTGTTTTTGGTAGAGAAGAACTTGACATGGTATGCCAAAACCGGTTCTTCTGCTAGAATGGAAGCATTTTCCATCAACTCAACAGAACAATCAGAGATTCGGAAATTGACAATGTCCGGATCGGCAATATACAATCTGGCACCTGCGTTTATTTTTAAAAACGGATCGCTCATACTGTAACCATCTAGTCTGAAATAAGATTGAGCATCGGCTAAAAAGGCTGCATTCGGAGAAGTAATCGTAAACTTTCCTTTATTTACTGTCTGGCTGGCAGAGGTAACCGTAAAAAGTGTTGCGTTCATTGCCCGGATAGTTCCTCCAAACTCAATTTCAGAATTTGCTCCGTCCAGCATCAATTGACCGCCATCGAAATATTCGATTGTTGCACCTTCTTCAACGATCAGTTTTCCGGTGGCTTCTACTTTCAAAATTCCGCCATTGGTAATCTGCAATTTTGAGCCGCTTTTTAATGTAAGTGTTGTTCCATCACCAACTGCAAGAATTCCATTCACCTGCACAACTCCGTTCGTATTTACGATCATCTCCTTGTTGATGGTATTCAGTCTTCCGCCAGCCTGGATGTTTAACGTTCCGTTACAAACTACAAAGCGTGTTTTCACATTGATTATCCCGCCCGGAAGTACAGTAGCATTCTCCGTTTGGTATTTGGTGGTGTAAATTCCCCAGGAAGGATATTCTGAGAATTTGGGTTCTATATTGAAAACAGCACCTACAATGTTTGTAACAGGGTAGAAGACGCTTTCCTGGCAATTTTCTACAAACGCCAGCTGGTTGTTCAAATCGGCTGCTACTGCAATGTCAATTGGATCATTTGTAGGCGGATTAACAATTACCTGATTGGCACAAGTACACGACCAGCCTTCTTTGTAAGCAGGCAGCGAATTTGCGAATTTCAGGTGGTATAAATTGTACATCACCATGTAATCCAAAGCGCTGTAAATTCCTTTTTCGCCTTCTATGTTTACAGATTCGTCCAAACTTGTCCAGCGGTATTCACCTGCCCAGCCGTTGCCATG
>CBFGMW010000099.1:0-7798 GCA_965649925.1 uncultured Fluviicola sp. | reverse complement strand
CTTCGTCTCACAAATTCAAATCGGAACCATCGCTTGAACAATACCAGATGACCAAATCGTAATTTTCAAAAAGTGTTGCGTCCGGCAGCGCGCCTTCATCCGCAATATCCCATTCATCAATTTGGGTGTATGTAGTTCCGTTCAAATCTGTGATAATCGTATCTGTATTTGATGGAAAATAATTGTTGTCGTCTACTACTAAAATGGTTTGCGACCAGGCAGCCGAACCAAAAGCAGTCAGTAAAAGCAGAAGTAGTTGTTTTCTCATGAGTTGAATATTAAGTTGTTAGGAGTAAAGATAGGAAATGAAACAAGAGTTCGAATTCAATTGTCTGTATTTTAATCAATCTGAGCTGACAAGCTATCGCAATAAATACTTGAAAGAGAATGACTCAAAAAAGATTTTCTATAACCCGACTTAAACTGACAGAAATTTTCTATATTAGAAACACAATAACCCACTATCACAAATAAGTAAACCACTATCACAAACGGGCTGATACCCCTCCAGACTCTATGCGGTGTTAGCCGGTACCGTTTCATCCGGCTGGAAAGCTTTTGCTTTTAAATGATATAACCTATTTAATTATTATTTACATGAAAAAAATAATCTTATCGGTCGTAGTGTGCGCTATTGCATTAACGACCATCGGAACTGTCATTGTTTCCTGCGAGAAGGAAAGAGACATCAAACAATCTGCAGCATTGGATTCTAACAAACCGGACAACGGTGACGAGAAGATTATGCCTCCTGTTATTAGCATAACTGTTTTATCGGGAATTTGTAAGAATGTAACATGTGCACCGAATGCCCTTTTTACTATCAATAAACGAAATCGTATCCAGATGACGAAAGACGCATATACTATCGCAAATTATCCGGCGAATATGCGTTATACCATCTATAAAAGAACAACTCATGTTTCCGGCAATCTGTATAACATTGAAAGGATTGCTGAATTTAACTGTACGCAAAATGCACCGGTTTACTCAAGTGAATTACTAGATGATTCAACTATTTATTATGTAAGAATAACCGATGCCGCAGGAGGAGGGCCTCCGCAATATGATGTCATCGATATCACCACTCCGTCTCCGGCATTCCCGTTTACAAGTGGTACTGACAAAGGTGATCCTTGTTAAGTAACAAAATTTATAAGAAAGCGGATTACGAAAGTAGTTCGCTTTTTTTCGTACCTATAAATCTTTATTAATGGGATTTCTAAGTATGTTTTAATTTTTTGGTGATTGATTTGCAACAAATACTTACCTTCGACCAGTAACAATCAACTAATGAAATTCTTATTCATCCTCCTTCTGTTAATCCCGTTTGGAAGTTCCGCCCAGAAAATAACTGACCCGGTTGAATATTATAAGCTCCTGGAACTTATTCAGTATACTGCCAGCAATCAGATCTACGCGATTTCTGTTATGGCAAACGAAAAGGAGACTACGCCGGAGAATTTACAGGAATACAGATCGCTATTAATTGCAACTTTCAGGCAGGTAATTTTAGATTTAGATGAAACCGGGGGTTTTGAAGGAAACGATGATTTGAATAAAACGACTCGTGAACTGGTTGAATTTTACGAGAAAATGGTGACCGATCATTACGATGAGTATGTACAGTTTTTCTTGAACAAGAATAATACGGAAGATCCCAAACTAATGGAGATAATTGCTGCTCTTGTGAGCGAAGAGGCTAAACTGAGAACGGCATACTTTGAGGCACAACAAGCCTTTGCCACGAAGTCTGGGATAGAGGCGGAAGAATAGAAATCACTTCCCTTTGTTTACTTAAGATCTGAGTGGATGAGGTACGAATAGGGTACAAAATCACTCTAATTCTCCCAATCGTTTTTCAATTTTTTGAAGCATCTCATCCAACGTATAAATTACTCTGTTCTTTGAGTCGGTTGGTAAATCACGCTTTGTTTCATTGAAATACCCTTGATTAAAAAGTTCAAAGATTACGGTACAGAAGTCAGGGTTTCCAAACAGAGCTACTGCAACTCTGTACCCGCTTCCTTTTCGGTTGAGTCTGACACGAACTTATATTGTCTCAATATCAAGTCCTTTACAAATTCTAAAATTCCTTTATCCATGTTAATAATTTTTAACCCTTTTGGCTTATTTCTCGTTGAATGATCATCACGGCAAGTGATTGCCGTAATTGATTTCTCAATTTTTTATATTTTTTAGAACCAATGGTTTCAGAATAGTTGTCTTTTGATACGTGAATAGCATCAAACCAAAGGCGAAATTCACAATGCGGATACATGCATGGGATAGGATCATGCATTAACATGATTCTTGCTGTATGTTCAGCATCTTCCTTTTCCTCTATAAATGTTTTATCATAAGTTCCTTCCTCTGACAGATCCTTAATCTTTAAGATGCATATTTCAGAATCATACCGTTCAATTCCATTTGAAATCGTACTGATTAGTACGTCTTCGGCGTTTGAAAGAATATTCTCTTTAAGCCCTTGTCTGTTCACAGATATATCTCTTAAAGAAATTGATGCAAAAGGATTGTCTAAGTGTTCTAAATCACTTCGTCTGTAAATTTCTTCACCAACCTCAAATATATCAAGGCGGGGTCTAGACTTTTTATGCAATCTTTCAGGAATGTGCTGAAGAGTACAAGACATAGGTTTATTGAAAAAAGATTAACGGCTAAAAAGCAAAAGGACAGGTTTCTCGAGATTATCTTCTTCAAAATATTCTAGACTACTTTTAAGCGCAGATTCGAAAGGTATAAAACTAAAGGCGACCTCACCTTCGTCATCGATAATCAAGTTTGATAATCCAATCTTTGTTTTCCTGTACAGCAATAATTCAGCTTCATTACTAATGGAATATTGGAATTCCTTTAATCGAGCCGGGTCGATTAATTTTTGGATTTTATCAAATTCAGTAAATACGCATTGCAATGTGCGTTTTTGAAAAGTTGTTAAATCGTTTTTGTGTTGATTAATGATACTAGAAAACAAATCATTAATATGATCAGCAGAATATACAGAATAGAAATTTTCGTTCAATTCAGTTTCGAGATAAGAGTTGTACAAATCGTTGAATTCATCCGTTTGTAATAGTTCTTTTCTCTTAATTATTTTATCTAGAATAGTGCTCATTTATACAAATTAAGTGTTTTTTCTGTGAGAGAGGCAAAAAATATTTTGTTTTTAATTATTTGCATGCTATTGAATTCATCTAACATTGTTTTATCTGAGTTTATCTCTTTTTTTATCGTGTAATCTAATACAACTCCTTCAATGTCTTTTATTTCCCCTTTTGTACTTACAATATTAATTAAAGCTTCGTCCATATTGAACTGAACATTACAAAAACTATCACTCGGCAGATCATGGAATGGGTGATTGGGATATATTTTAATATAATCACTTATCGAATCACTCTTTTTTTCAACAGGAATGAAGTTTAAGTATCTAACAAAAATGCTTGCAGCAGCTAAATCTTGTGTTATTTCACTAAAAGCATTCCAGTATTGCATAAACTCTGAGATCAGTAAATCCAGTGGTTGGTATTGATCAACCAAGTGTAATCCAACAGATCCGATTCGAAAACGTAAACTTTTGCCATTGGAGTTCTCAAAAAGAATCCCCTCCCTTTTAATGGTAGTTTCTGCTTTGTTATCTTCTTTAAGATTAATATTAGCTAGCTCTGTTGGAGTTATAGTGTCAAAAGTTTTACTGAAGCACTCAACGTCTTTTAAACTGTCTAGCAATTCCAAATCAACACTTCCGTGATATGAAATACCAAGTATTATTTCCTTTATTGGAGTATGTTTTAAAACTGGAAATGTGTTCATTAAGTGTCCTTGTTGTTTATACAAAAATAACTTTTTAAGGTAGCGAAGCTTTGTTGTTCAACATTTTTTATGAGTAACAGGCTGTTCGTTACTTCCCAATACAAAACTTGCTAAAGATATTAGCCAATAAATCGTCTTCCGAGATTTGTCCTGTAATACTTCCCAGCCAAAACATAGCCTGACGAATATCCATTGCAACAAAGTCGCCGGTAATATTGGTTTCTAAACCGTAAAGGGCTTTTTCCAGGGAATCCTGTGTTTTTTCCAATGCTTCCAGATGGCGGGCGTTGCTTACAATGGTGTCGCTTTGTGTATTGAATGATCCTAAAACCTGTTCGGAAAGCCACTTTTTCAATTCGTCGATTCCGTTTCCGGTTTTGGCACTAATTGGTAAAAGCGGAGTGTTGAATTCCCAATTTGGCGCCGATTCGTTGTTTCTTAAATCGAGTTTATTCCCCAAAACGATAAACGATTTTTTCGGAAACTGCTTTACCTGCTCATCTGCCCAGGCACCGGTTTTGACAGCGTCCATAGAAAGATGTCCTTCTTCTTCAGAACCATTTGCGCTGAAATCGCTCATCATCAACACAATTCTGGCTTGTCTGATCTTTTCCAGTGAACGTTCAATTCCCATGGCTTCAATTTCCTCTGCTGCGTTTTCGCGAATCCCGGCTGTATCAATCAATCGGAATAAAATCCCGTCAATATTCAGTGTTTCCTCAATTACGTCGCGAGTAGTTCCGGCAATGTTGCTCACAATGGCTCTTTCTTCTCCTAACAATTGATTGAGCAAAGTACTTTTCCCGGTATTCGGTGCGCCAACAATAGCTACAGGAACGCCGTTTTTAAGCACGTTCCCGAGTTCGAATGATTGAATGAGTCGTTTTACATAAGCCAAAACTTCGGTTACCAGTGCAAGAAGTTCTCTTCTATCGGCAAACTCAACATCTTCTTCAGCAAAGTCGAGTTCCAATTCCACCAAAGATGCAAAGTGAATGAGTTTTTCGCGCAGATCGCGTAATTCAGTGGAGAACGAGCCGCGCATTTGGTTCATGGCAACTTCGTGCGAACGGGCAGATTCGGAAGCAATCAAATCAGAAACAGCCTCGGCCTGGCTTAAATCCATTTTCCCGTTTAAGAAAGCGCGCATAGTAAATTCTCCGGGTTGAGCCATTACACAGCCTTGCTGAAGCAACAATTTCAGGATTTCCTGCTGAATGAAAACAGATCCGTGACAACCAATTTCAACAGTTTGTTCGCCTGTGAAACTTTTTCCTTCCTGAAAAATGGTTAAAACAACTTCATCGATTATTTTCCCGTTCTGACCTTTTAATCGTGCAAAGTGAGATGTATGTGATGCTTTCGTACTGAAATCGATCCCGGAAATTTTGTGAGCAATTGCAAAAGCCTCTGATCCTGAAATCCGTATGAGGGCTATTGCACCCATTCCCGGAGCCGTAGAAAGTGCACAAATGGTTGTTTTGACATTCATTCCACAAAAATAGTGAGAATTGCGTTGCGCATGAGTAAAACAGACTTTATGGCTAACGTTTCTGCTATAACGCCAGTTTTATACCAATTCCCTGATCAATTCCAAGACTGAAACTTTTTACCCTGTTTAGTTCAATGGCGGGTTTCAGATCGAGACTGAATGCCAAAGGAAGATTCAGAAGTTTATATTCAATCCCCAAAATGACATCAAACCCGTATGAATTTCTTACCTGCTCATAAGATTTCGCTCTGCCTTCAATTATGATCCAGTTTTGATATTCCGTTGAATTATTAAAGTGGGCGCCGCCGCCATAGAAAAACTGGAATTCTTCTCGGCGAAAAAGAGTAGTGTGCTGCTCAAATAGTACAGTACTGCTGATTCCGTTTCGGTAGTATCCTACAATTGCTTCAAGAGCTGAGTTATCTGCTACAAATCCTTTTAACGTTAACCCGCATGTGCTGGCAGTTGAACCGGCTCGTAATCCAGCGGCAAAAGTATAATAGGGTCTGTATTGCGCCTTACATTCGTGAATAGCACCAACGAGAAAGACTAATATAAAAAAGTACTTCATTTCGACAGGAATAATGGTTCTACAATAACGGTTATGACTAAGAAGTTACAGTTTTATTTTGGTTTTGATCCTGATTTTTCTCAAAAAAATGTAATCAACTATCAATGAGTGTTCTGTAAAAAAGAAAAGTCGGATATTGCTACCCGACTTTTCTTTTTTTGATTGGTTGATGTTATTCTTTGATGAATATTGTTTTCGATATTCCATTTATTGCTGCAATGGAAAGGAAGTAAGTTCCCGGGTTCAAATTTGAGATATCTATTTGATTGGTGAATGTTTCAAAAGATCTGACAACTCTGCCGTTGATATCTGTAACCGTCATTCCGCCAGGGTTAGAATTTCCTTCTACAGCAATATTCAATTGACTGGCTGCCGGATTTGGGAAAACAGATAAGGAAATTGTGTTGTTCTCGGCAATCGACGCACATTGATCAACAGTTACCAGGAATGTTCCTGTTGCAGAACAGCCAGTTTGACCTGTAACCAGTACGCTGTAGGTTGTAGTTGTTGTTGGAGTGGCGCTGACAGTTGCGGTATTCGAATTGTCGAGAGAACCGGCAGGAGACCATGCGTAAGAATTTCCGCCGTTTGCCAGAATTGTAGCTGATTCACCGGCACAAATTACGCCATCAGCGGGAAGTGAAATAAATGAAACTGCGGGTGGTGCGATTATAGAGATGGAAGTAGCAGAAACAGCACCTGTTGTGCCTGGATCGGAAGCATCTACCCGAACCTGGTATCCTGTTCCGGCAGGCAATCCGCTTGGAATTGTTCCGTTTATCGATAATGAACCAGTACTGCTTGAGGTTAATGTTCCTAGTGCCGTTGGGGAAGCAAAGCTCCCGGATGCATCAGACAATTGCGCCGTATAGACATTTCCTGCATTTACGGTTCCTGATGCCATGAATGGAACTGTGATTGAACTGCTTGCATTGGTACAATGACTGGCGTTCATAATTGCTGCGGTTGCAACAGTAGCAAAACTGCCTTGCGTACCTGTTAATTTTACTTCATCCACTGAGAACGCCGGGTCGTTTCCTGCAGCGCCGTTCACCCATCTGAAGCGAAATTTGAAGTTTGTTTGGTTGTTGAAGGCAGGATTGGTAATAGAAACCTGAGTCCAGGTTACAACGCCCGAGTATTGCGCGCTCGCAGCAGTCCAGGTTGATCCATTGTCAACACTGTACTCCACGATACCGTAGGAAACACCTGCTCCACCGGCACACAAGTAGTAAAAGTCTAACGTTACATTGTTATAACCTGTTGTAGAAACGTTGGTTGTTTTGGTAGCGCTTTGGTCTGAGGCTGAACCTGTGTCGAAGTTGGCGTTACAAACATCTAACGCGGTACAAATACTGTTGTTAGTGATGTGCATGTACATGGATTGTGTTCCGCCGGTAAATGTTCCGGGCTGTGCGGGTGTGTCGTCAATGAAACCGGAGAAACCAACATATTCGTTGTTTACCTGCCATTGGTTTTGCCCTGAACCGCCGTTTAACGTCCAGTTTCCTGCTCCGGATTCGAAGTTGTCTTCGAACAGAGTTACTTGTGCATAGGTTTGCATGGACACAATAGTGCCAGCCAGTAGTAATAGTTTTTTCATAGAAGTAGTGTATTTGGCTGGAAATTTAGGAGTTACAAAGCGCAACTCCAAATTTTTTGCCAACCAAATACGCTCAATCTATTGGCACGCATAACTTCTGCTACAGATCTCTGCGTTTTAGAATGGTATATGTTAATCCGAAAAACAGAACCACGAATATGCAGGCAAGTGCAATCTTGTAGTTCATGTCCATAATCCAGATCTCTTGCTTAGACGCTGCCAGAATTTTCTTAAAGAAAGGATTCGGAGTAAGATCTGCGTAAACTTTCAACGGGAAAAATTGGTAGATATCGCTGGT
>CBFGMW010000098.1:0-7853 GCA_965649925.1 uncultured Fluviicola sp. | reverse complement strand
CTTTTCAAATCTCTTTGCACAATCGGTCATTCGAGATCTGAGAATTAATCTGTTCAACCATTTGACTACGTTCCGGATGCGCTATTTCGACAAAACTCCGGTTGGAAATCTGGTAACGCGTGTTGTTTCAGATATTGAAGCTATTTCTGAGGTTTTCTCTGCCGGATTCATAGATATTTTCGGCGACATGCTGATGCTGATTTTCATTCTCAGCTACATGTTCTTCCAAAACTGGTACCTGTCAATATTAACGCTCGTGCCAATTCCAATTTTGCTTATTGCCACACGCATTTTCGCGAAAGCTATGCGCAAATCATTTCAGCAGGAAAGCAGCGCGGTATCTAAGCTCAATACATTTATCCAGGAACGATTAACCGGAATGAGCCTTGTGCAATTGTTTAACCGGGAAAAGCATGAGATGAAGGCTTTCGACGAGGTGAACAAACAACATCGCACTGCACACATAAACGCCGTTTGGGCATTTTCCATTTTCTTTCCGGTGGTTGAGATCTTAAGTTCACTATCCATTGCATTCCTCATTGTTTGGGTGGCAATGGCAACGGGAAATGTGGAAGCTAAGACTAAAGGCGATTATTACAGTCAGATCGTCACATTTACCCTCTATATTCAAATGGTTTATCGACCTATTCGCCAGCTGGCAGATAAGTACAACATTCTGCAGCGTGGAATTGTACGCGCCGAACGTGTTTTAGAAGCTCTTGATACAGTTGAACACACACAACTTGCAGGAAACGTTACAGATTGTAATTTCCAGGCACCTCTGACGTTGAAAGACGTGTATTTCGCCTACACCGACGAGCAGTGGGTACTTAAAAACCTGAATTTGACCATCGAACCGGGAAAGATGGTCGCTTTTGTAGGAGCTACAGGGGCAGGAAAAACATCAATAGTAAATTTGCTGAGCCGTTTTTACGAATATCAAAAAGGAACCATTCATATTGGCGAAACCGAATTGAACGATATTGATCTGAACGTTTTACGACGGAACATTGCCATTGTTCTTCAGGATGTGTTCTTATTTTCCGACACCGTTCATAACAACATTACTTTAGGAAACGAAGACATTTCACGTGATGATGTGATTATTGCGGCAAAAGCTGTTGGTGCTCACGACTTTATTGAGAAACTTCCCGGCGGTTATGATTTTGTAGTTGGTGAACGCGGTGGAATTTTATCTGTTGGTCAGCGTCAGCTCATTGCATTTATCAGAGCATACGTTTACAATCCGCATATTTTGATTTTGGACGAAGCCACTTCAAGTGTCGACAGTGAATCTGAAGCCCTGATCCAAAAAGCAACCCAGGAAATAACAAAGGGAAGAACTTCTATTGTTATTGCGCATAGATTGTCGACTATTCAGGCCGCCGACAGAATCATTGTTTTGGAAAAAGGGGAAATTAAAGAATCAGGTTCACACAAAGAACTGCTGGAACAGGAAGGTTACTATAAACGTTTGTTCGATATGCAATTCAAAAGCACCACGATTCTATAAACGGCTTTCTCAACCTGGAAGAATGCTTTTTCTTACCTTTGTTCAGAAAATATATTTTATTTAGATATTTGTTTGAAAAATGAACACAGTAGGACTAAAAATCGGGGGTGTTCCCGAGCATTTCAATTTACCCTGGAGACTGGCAATTGAAGAAGGTAAATTCAATGAAATCGGGTTAAACCTGCATTGGTCCGACATGACCGGTGGAACAGGACAAATGATTCGCGGGCTGGAAAGTGGTTCAATTGACATTGCAGTTCTTCTAACAGAGGGAATTACAAAAGCCATTCTGGAAGGATTGAAAGCGAAAATTGTACAAGTTTATGTAGTGAGTCCGTTACATTGGGGAATTCATGTACCCGCAAAATCATCTATTGAAACCCGTGACGATTTGAAGAACGGAACCTTTGCTATTTCTCGTTTTGGTTCAGGATCACATTTGATGTCATACGTTTTAGCTGATCAGGAAAACTGGAAATTAGACCAATTGAAATTCAATGTCATAGGAGATATTTATGGTGGTCTGTGGGCATTGGAAAACAATGAAGCCCAGGCTTTTTTGTGGGAGCGATACACTACTTTTCCGTTTGTGGAACAAGGTAAATGCAGACATATTGACGACGTTGTTACACCCTGGCCCTGTTTTGTAATTGCAGTTCGGGAGGAAGTTCTTGAAAAACATTCCGGTTTAATTACTGAAATGTGCAAGGTTGTTAACAAGCGTGCTCAAAAAGTAAAAACAGACAAACACACTGCCGAAGTGATTTCATGGCGTTATAACCTGCGAATGGACCAGGTAAAACAATGGTTGAAACAAACCGATTGGAATTATGATGGTATAGAATATCCGCTTGCTTTTGAAAAAACCACGCACTATTTAAAGAAATTGAATTTGCTTTCGGAAGAAAATGCGGAGAATTGGCGGGAAAAACTGTTTTAATTTAAAATGGAGAATTTAAAATTGAAAAGTAGATAACTGAACACGGTCGAAGTTGTTTTTCAATTTTGGTCCGCCGTGTCGGATCAATTAATTCTGCCACCGCTCCTGGTCCTGATAATCGTAAGCACCTTGTTTCTTGCGTTGTTTGGCTGCCTTACGTTGTTGTTTTTCGCTTTTCTTGATTCTTTTTTTGGCTTCTTTGGTCTGTAACTTCCAGAACGCTTTTTTGGCTTGTTTCATTTCGCGTTTGGAAGCTTTGGCTTGTTTTTTCTCCTTTTTAGCCATTTGTTTTTCCGCCTCTTCAACTGAACTTGGTGTGTTCTCAGGAGATGAACTTCTACAGCCTGCAATATTTAATGCTGTAAACAATAGAATTAACTGAAAAAACGTTCTTACCTTCATTCCAAAAAATTAGCTCATGCGTGTTGTGAAGTTACAAATCTTTTTACTTTTCACCTTATTCCTTTTTGCAGGGTGTAAGAAAAATAATCAGCATCCCGTTCCCAGTATTGCTTTTGATTTTCAAATAGACATGACACTTCCATCCTACTCTTCTTTAAACGGAGTTGGCGGTTGGTGTTATGTAAACGGAGGCATCAAAGGAATTGTGGTTTACAGAAAGTCGTATGACGATTTTGTAGCATGGGAAAGACAAAGCCCGGAAGATGAAGCCGGGACTTGCGAAACAGGATTAGTCACGAATGAAGACAATTTTTTACAGCTCGATGATCCGTGTTCAGACGCACAATTCTCGCTTTACGACGGATCACCGATTGCCAATTCGGAATGGGGATTGCGCGGCTACCTCATCCAATGGGACGGCAGTAACATTCTGCGGATTTCGAATTAAATAAATTTCTGTTAGCGCTTTGCCAGGAAATTAAACGTATATCCAATACCAAGTTCCAAAGCAAAATTGATGTTCTTCACAAATCCGGGTAAATATTTCACTGCGTAATTCATTGAAACTCCTGATTTCTTACTCATGAAATTCTGTCCGAATTCTGCCCCGATAGCCAGCTTTTTATTTTGCTTGTCAATTGATGCGCGACTAACATAACGTTCATTAGCGCTTGAGTAATAGTAATTATTCTGCGTTGTTGCTCCAACCGGGGCATACACATCATCGAACTCATTTTGAACGGCAAACATCACGTTGAAATAGGTGGTTTTAATTTCTGAATTCTGACGATTTCCATAACCTTCAAAATTTCCTTTAAAATCGAATGCCCGTGTATATGTTATTCCCGTTTTAATAAATTTATATGTCTGCATACTTGACATGGAAGCAAGAGAAGAAAAAGTTCGTACTTCACCGGGAATTTCCACAAATTCAGCGGAAAGATCCATCCGGTTCATATTATACCAGGTAAACCCCTGAGTGTAACCTACATTAAATCCGATTTTCTTTAAGAATGTTACAGGAACATCCGTTACATACGAAGTATTTCCGGAAGTTTTCAAATGAATTCTCGCCTCCCCTTTACTTTCAGTCAGATTAAAGAAATAGGTTGTGATTAAATTAAATTCCTGTGCTTTCTGCGCTTTATTCACTGAATAAATATGATCCTGGTTCGGATACTCGCTGAATTCGTATGAATCGGGTAATAACTTATCTCCCAACCCGAATTTGTACCTTGCTGCAACCTGGAAGTTTAAAAAGTGAAATGTTCCGGCAACATTTGCATCGTAGAGCGAGGAATTAATCGGTGAAGCCGTTCCGTTCCAAATTGGAATTGACAATGCAGCAAGTTTCAGATTACGAGGTTTATCGGAAATAACGGAATAAGAAATTGCTTTTTCATCGCCGTTTTTATTTGAAAGATTCAATTTTTCAGGCTCTTCCTGACCAAAAGAGAACGATGCGCCCAATACCAGAGCAAGTGTAATTATGTGTTTCATGATCCGGGATTAGTTTGATGAAAGAAATCTGCCATTTGAAATAACGTATCCGCCTTGGGACGAAATATCCATGAAAATGTCACAGAATTCAATCGTTAATTTCCCGTTTTCACGATTCAAATGAACCGATCCGGAATAAGCAGTATTCGTAGTGCTTCCGTTTACAAATTCCAGTTTCACTTCTCCGGCTTCCAGATTAAATTCACTTACCGGGTGCCCGGCAAAAACAGTAGGTTCTTCTTCGGCAAATGTGGCACGGATTATTTTGTTCCCGTTGGTTCCGGTAATCACCAATTTTCCTGAAACGATTGCCGTTGTTATTGAAGGCGCCGGAAAACTGTAGATGTCTGTCCCGGAATTGCTAATCCGGATTTCATTATCCACAAGCTCATAATCACAATCGGCATGGCTTAAGGTACACGGAACGCAAGTTGGTCCGCAATCAACATCATCTTCTCCTTCATCCATTATTCCGTTCGAGCAAAGAGCACTATAAACTGTTACACCATTTCGCTCTTCTACCGGTACAACTTTCCGGCAAGATCCACATAGAAAAAGTGAAATTGATACAAGAATCAGCAGACTTGATTTTTTCATTGGGTTACTATTTGCTTTAAAATTAGTGTTATTTACAACTCTCTATGTTCGAAAACCAGGATGGTAAACAAAGAAAATTACATTTTAATTCCAGCCTTTCACTTTGTTTCAAATACCGAAGGATCAATTCCTGATACGCTTGAAGTTTTTGATAAATTTCCGCACTTCGTTTTTCTTATCATTGGATGATTACAATATAAATCCCAATGCCATGAAACGTTCGCTACACTTCGTATTATTCATCTGCCTGTTTTCATTTTCCTCTTATGCTCAAGACGCAAGCATCACCGGTTTAACTATTCAGGACAGCACCGTTATTGCAAACATGCCGGAATGGGTAAAACCAATTCTGGAGAAATCCGCCCAGGTCAAAACACATAAAATCATTTCGAGTTACAACCCGCTTTATTTTGAAGCCGATTTTACCGGCGACAAACTGATAGACATTGCATTTTTTGTTGAAAACACAGTTGATCACACAAAAGGAGTAATGATTGTAAACAGCGGTAAAAATCTGGTTTACATTGTGGGTTGCGGAAATCCGACAGAAATGGGTTCATCGTTTACCAATTTCCCAAGTTGGTTTATTTTCCGAGGGAAAACAATTTTTAATCAGTCGAAGAAAAAGGTTTCAATAACCAATCCGGCCATTCAATTAAAAGGAACAAAAGAAACAAACCTGATCATTTACTGGTCTAAAACGAAGTACAAGACTTTTATTCAGCAATGATTATTTCGCTTCGGTCTTCCAGATCTCAACATACGAATTGGAGTTTCGCGGGTTGATCCCATGCAGGAATTCGTCTACAAAACTTGGTTCAATCTGAGCTTCTCTTCGCATATTCGGGTAGAATGTTTTGAAACTTTCAATTCTTTCAGGAAGGTTTTTTTGACCGAAAAAGAAGATGTAATCCTGTTTTTGCTGCGTATAATAACTCGGCGGATTGATTGTATCGGTACTCCATCTTTCGGAAATAGCATAACTCCATTTACCCGAATAGAAGAACGGCATCATTTCCGGATTCGTTTCACCTGTTGCTTCAATGAGAATGCTTTCGTTTCCTTTTACTTTTCCGTGCAATGCGTACATGGTGTTCACACGCGATTTTTTAGACGGCATAACTGTAATTAGACACAACAGGGGAATGTTGAGAATCCAGAATGCAACCCACGAAATTTTCCAGAAACCATTCCAGAATTTGCGCGTTCGAAGCTGCTCAATTCCTAAAAAGATAAGAACTACTACTAACGGGAAAATGGTCAGAATGAAACGTTCCTGTCTGTTAGGAAAAACGGAATGGAACAATAAAAAGGCGAACGTCGGAATAAACAGCACCAGGTATTTTCTTGCCGCTTTGAAATAGGCAATAAGTGCCAAAATTCCGAGCGGGAATAACATGAAACCGAATAACACATAAAAATACATGAAGTAATTGCTGTTCTTCATATAGCCAACGCCTTCATTCATATTATAAACAACGTAGCCTTTAAACTCAGCAAACGGATAACCCCAAATAAAATAATCTACCACTCCTTGTGTGAGGCAGAACATTACCAGCGAACCGGCAGTCATTAAGATCAGTTTTCGCCATTCCATTTTAAAGAGGTAGTAAATTCCCAATCCTACTGCATAAATGGCAATCTGATAACGGAATGAGATAGCTACTCCGATTAACAATCCGGCATAAAACAAAGCGTTTTTTCGGTTTTCCTGCAGAGAAAGCCAAACGGCCCACATCAGGAACGGAATACTGACAACTTCAACCAGGTTTCTAACCGCAAGGAAGGGCAATGCCCAGAATAATGCCAGCACCCAGCCCACGTAAACAGCATTCTTTTTATTCGATAATTTTTCGGTGATTAAGTACCCGAATTTGATAATGAGCAAGGAAAGCAGTGCGTGGATCACACGATTGATCAGCATCAGTAATTTTGGGTCTGAAATTCCGATTGCCTTACACAAGGAGAAGAAAATATAGTTTAACCCGACATAAGTGAAACTATGTCCTTCCGGTAGGGATCCGGCCGGTTTGTTCCATGGAAGCCAATGGTTGTAGTCGAACCCGTCAGCCCACGATCCTGCGGCTTCAATAATTAAGAAATGGTCATCGTGATTGGCGTAACCCTCCGAAAAAATAGCGGCGATTAAACGAATTACCAGTCCAACAAACAAAATGGTCTTCAGTGAAGTCCAGTCAATAGTTTTAAATCTTTCCGAAAGCTGCATACGGTAAAATTAATGATTCTCTTGCAATGCACGCGCGTTTTCATGGGGATTAATCCCCATGGAACGCGCGTGCGTATGAACACAAAAAAAGGAACCTCTTTCGAGATTCCTTTTAATATCATTCGCCCATTGAAATTGTAAAACAGTGAAAAATTAGGATTTACTTATTGCCTTATTAAGTTTCTTTAAATCCTTCGTTTCGACATTGTATTTATATTTTTTCGATTTAGCACGATAAAGAATTGATTTGGTTTTCAAATCAAGAACTAAGATATAACAGCCATCTCCAAAACGAATAAAATACATGACGATCTCTTCAGAACCTTCAAGGGCCATTTTATCCAATTTTTCAGCTGACACTATTTCAGAACTCAATTTATAAGCTGCCTGAACTTTTTTCGATTTGTCGACTCTTTCATCTTTATTTGCCAATCGCTTTAAATCCACATTCACTGCATCAGAAATATACAGTTTTTGAGTTTTAAGTTTCGCCAGATCAGCTTTTGGAGTTTCTGACAAATTCAAGTATGGGTCAAAGATAAATTGTGAGCACATAGCTGTAAATGATGACAAATAAGCCAAGTCCCAATTATAAATTTCAACCTTCGTGTATGTACTAGTTAATATTTCTAAGGGAGTTTTCGTTTTGCTGCAAACATCAACAATTAATGATT
>CBFGMW010000097.1:0-7862 GCA_965649925.1 uncultured Fluviicola sp. | reverse complement strand
ACATTCGACGGCCATTCGATAAAGGAATATGCATCGCTGTAGATATATTCTTCGAAACCAATGTCGAACGCTTCTTCCACGTTATTGATACGGTACATGTCGAAATGGTGAACCGTTCCGTACATCGGACTTTCATACGTTTGTACGAAGCCGTAAGTTGGCGAACCGTCGATTTCAGTAACGCCCATTGCGCGAAGCAGTGCGCTGATAAATGTTGTCTTACCAGCGCCCATTTCGCCATAAAAAGCCACTACTTTTCTTGTTCCCAAATGCTCCAGGAGCAATTTGGCTATGAAGGGTAAATCGTTTTCGTTTTGCGCAATCTCGGTGATCATTTTGGATTCAGTATGATAAAAGGAATGAGCATTTCTTCCATTGAAATTCCACCGTGCTGAAAGGTATCATTGTAGTAATGCACAAAATGATTGTAGTTATTCGGATAACAGAAATAGTCATGCTCACGTGTGAAAACAAATTCACTTGAAAGCGACGATTTCGGTAAACCGATTTTCTCCGGATGTTTAACTGCAAAAACTTCTTTGTCTTTATAGCTCAGATTTTTCCCGGTTTTGTAACGAAGATTTGTGTTCGTATTTCTGTCACCAACTATCTTGATCGGATCTGTAACACGAACGGTTCCGTGATCCGTTGTAATAACCAGCTTTGACCCCATTTCCGCTACTTTTTTGATGATTTCCTGCAGCGGAGAATGTTCGAACCAGCTCAATGTCAATGAACGATAAGCAGCTTCATCTGCTGCCAATTCCTTGATCATATCCATTTCTGTTCTGGCATGACTAAGCATATCAACAAAGTTGTAGACAATTGCGTTCAGCTGATTTCCTTTCAAGGTATGGAATTGATCGACTAATCTCTTACCTGCATCCAGGTTTGTGATCTTGTTATATGACCATTTGATATTTTTCCCGTTTCGTTTCAGGTTTCCTTCCAGGAAAACAGCTTCGTGCATATTTTTTCCACCTTCATCTTCTTCGTTTAACCAATGATTGGGGAAACGTTTGGCAATTTCCGAAGGCATTACTCCTGCAAACAAAGCATTACGTGCGTAATGTGTTGCAGTTGGAAGTATGGAATAGATAATCTCGTCTTTTTCAATTTCGAAATAATTGGAAATGATCGGTTTTAAGATCTGCCACTGATCAAAACGCAGGTTGTCGATTACCAATAAACAAACCTGTTGATCCAGCAACGGAAAAACGCGGTCTTTCAGAATATGATGAACCATATCAGGCGCACCATCATCACCGTCGAACCAATCTTCATAGTTATTCTCAATATAGCGACAGAACAAATCGTTTGCTTCTTTACGCTGCGCATCGAGGATTTCCTTCATCCCCTGATCCTGCAAACCATTAAACTCCAGTTCCCAGTAAGTCAGTTTTTTGAAAACCTCCTTCCACTCTTCTGCATCCAACCTACCGTTCAACTGCATTCCCAGCTGACGAAATTCCTGCTGATAGTTTGAATTCGTTTTTTGGGAAACCAGTTTTCTGTGGTCCAGGTTTTTCTTCAAACACAAAAGCAGCTGATTCGGATTAACCGGTTTAATCAGGTAATCGGCAATTTTAGAACCGATCGCTTCTTCCATGATTCTTTCCTCTTCACTTTTCGTGATCATCACAATTGGCAATTGCGGTCGAATTTCCTTGATACGCGACAAGGCCTCAAGCCCTGAAATACCAGGCATGTTTTCGTCCAGGAAAACAATATCATAATTGTTCTCCATACACAACTCAACAGCCTCAGACCCGTTATTGATCAGTTCAACCTGATAGCCTTTCTGTTCCAGGAACATTACGTGTGGCTTCAGGTATTCCATTTCATCATCTGCCCATAGAATCTTTGTCTGCATTTGCTAAAGATTAATTAGTTTTGGTTAAAATTACTTCAATTGCGGACAAACGCCCACAGAAATAACAAAAAGAAAATCATCAACGATCCTGTTTATGGTTTTATTACTATTCCTGATGAATTTATTTTCGATTTGGTTGAACATCCGTATGTTCAGCGTTTGAGACGAATAAAACAACTGGGAATGACGCATTTGGTTTACCCGGGCGCGCTGCATACACGTTTCCATCACGTCATTGGCGCAATGCACTTAATGTCGCAGGCAGTTGCAGTAATTCGACGAAAAGGACATGAAATAAGTGAGAAGGAAGAGCGAGCAGTTTTAATCGCCATTTTGCTGCATGATATTGGTCACGGGCCATTTAGTCACGCATTGGAATATGATATTGTAACGAATGTCAGCCATGAACAAATTTCCTATTACTTCATCCAGGCACTGAAACAGGAATTTCCTGAAAATTCAGATGATCTGGAGCGTGCGCTGATGATCTTCGCGAATAAATACAACAAGAAATTCTTGTATCAACTGGTTTCCAGTCAGCTCGACATGGATCGATTAGATTATCTGACCCGCGACAGTTTTTTTACCGGTGTTTCCGAAGGAATCGTTGGAACAGAACGAATTATTGAAATGCTGAATGTTCATAACGATCAATTGGTAATTGATGAAAAAGGAATCTATTCCATTGAAAAATTCCTGGTTGCACGCAGGGTAATGTATTGGCAGGTTTACCTCCATAAAACAGTGGTTTCAGGTGAATTTATGCTGATCAATATCCTACGGAGAGCGAAGAAACTTATTAAGGACGGTGAAACATTGTTCGGAAGCCCGGCGCTGCTGTTTTTCATGAGCAACGACATTCAGAAAGTGGATTTTGAAACAAATCCGGAGATTTTAAAAGAGTTTGCTCAGCTGGATGATTATGACATAATGGGAGCTGTAAAAGTATGGCAGAAGCATCCGGACAAAGTACTCTCTATTCTTTCAACGAATCTGGTAAACAGAAACTTACATAAAGTTGAAATTGCAAAAGAACCTTTTGGTCCGGATAGGATTTTGATGGAAAAGGAATTGGTTCGCACACAGTTTCAATTAAATGACGAGGAAATTGAATATTTCGTTTATTCGGAATTACTATCGAACAATGCCTACAGCCAGGTGAAACAGACTATTAATTTATTGATGAAAAACGGTGGTACGATGGACGTTTCTATGGCCTCAGACAATCTGAACATTTCTGCTTTGGCTCAACCGGTTGAGAAATATTGTTTGTGTTACCCGGTTCTGAAATAGCAGGCTTAAAAATGATCAATTATAAGATTTCGGCGGTATTTATTGGATTTGCGGTATTTTTCTGTTCTTGCGGCAGTAAAACAACGGCTAAATCTGAAAAGGAAATTGTAAAATCGGAACCCATGATTGACTCAATACCGAAAAATAATGAGCAAAATTTGGATTACAAATCTCCTCCTGCCAAAGGCGGTACCGAATTAAGATTCAAGATGGCTACATTGGTAGTTCATCTATTGGAAACAGGTAGGATTTTTGATTTCAACGGTGATGGTTTTCCCTCCGACACACTAGAAGTTGAATATGATCTACCTGAATCTGTTCAAGGCCAATCAATTTATATCAAAACTTCGGAGCTTACTGATTTGAAATTGGAATGGCGTTATGAAACAAGTTTAACGCTCAATATGGAAGGTCCGCATTGGGATTTGTACGACTGGAAACATTATTACTCGCCTTGGAAAGAACTCAAATTGAAAAAGGGGAAATATTATGTACCTGAATTGACCCGTAGTGAAACACAAATATTTCCAAAATATTCCGAAGCCGAATTGAATGAATTTGTAAATCTTGATAGTCTTAGATCAGAACACTCAGGTTCGAACGCAGATATTTTTATAGGTGTTAGTCGGATTTATCTTCGGATTACTGGTATGGGGAAGAACAGAAAACATACTTACATCGTTGCTTTTTACGAACCAATGGGCTGTTAAAGAAGAACTATTCCTCCGAACAATGAATAATCTTCCAATCTTTTTGAAGTAATTTTGCAGCACATTTCAATTGTCATGAACAAACAGATCCAGGATATCCAATCGGCTTCAGCAGAATTAAGTCAACAAATTGTAAATCACCCGGCATATAAATCAATAAAAAACATAGAAGGCATTCAAACTTTTATGGAACACCACATTTATGCCGTGTGGGATTTTATGTCGTTGTTGAAAGCCCTTCAAATTCAACTGACGTGCACTACCCTACCCTGGGTTCCTGTTGGATCTGCAAAAGCACGTTTTTTGATTAACGAAATAGTTTGCGGAGAAGAATCGGATATTGCTTTTGAGCGGGAAGGAAATTTGAGTCATTTTGAACTATACCTTGAAGCCATGGCCCAATCCGGAGCTTCAAGTGCCGGAATAGATGAATTGCTTGAAAACGTAATTAGCGGAATGCCTATAGAAGAAGTAATAGAAAACTCCAATATCCCTGAATCGGGAAAATCTTTTCTGCGTTTTACTTTTGAAGTAATTGACACAAAAAAGCCACATGTTATTGCCGCAGTTTTCACATTCGGAAGAGAAGATCTAATTCCGAATATGTTCCACACCATTGTAAGCGATGTTCATGAGCGTTTCCCCAATCAGGTAAGCATTTTCAAATATTACCTCGATCGGCATATTGAAGTTGACGGTGATCACCACAGTCATCTGGCACTGGAAATGGTAAGCGAACTTTGCGGAAACGATGAACAAAAATGGCAAGAAGCGAAAGAATACACTTTACGTGCGCTTCAAAGCAGAATTGGACTTTGGAACGGAGTGCAGGAAGCTATTGAAGCAACTGTTATTCAGGGATAAGCAATAATCTCTTCTCAGAATTTTACCGGAACTACTTTTGCTTTCCCGTTGGAAAGAAACAATGTGATTGTTGGAGTAACGGTGTAATTAATTACTGCTTTTTGATGATTTAAGCTATTAGCGGTTTAAAATCGACAGCAACTGATCAATTTCCGCCTTCGTGTTAAAGGCATGCAAACAGATCCGCAAACGCTGACCATTTTCCGGAACTGTAGGTGGTAAAATTGCCTTTACAGCAAATCCCGCTTGTTGCATTTCACAGGCTTTTCGTTTACAATCTGCCGGATTCTCAAAAGCAACAACCTGAACAGGCGAACGCGAATCGCTTTTTGATTCAGAAATCAAGTTCCTGAAATAAGCAATGTTCTGTTGCAGTTGATTTCTGAGTTCATCATTACCTGCCTTTTTCAGCTGCGATTGAATATGCTCATAAAAAGCTTCCGGCAATGCGGTTGTGTAAATGAACGATCGTGCAAAATTGATGAGGAATTTCCGGAGTTCTTCATCACATAAGATTACTGCACCGTGAGCGCCGAATCCTTTACCAAAAGTCAGCAGGCGTGCGAAAACCTTTCCTGAAATATCAAATTCTTCGCAAAGTCCGGCACCGTTCTTTCCAAAAACTCCCCCCGCGTGTGCTTCGTCCACAACCAATAATGTTTTATAGCGCTCACAAAGGTCAGAAATCGCTTTCAACGGAGCCAGGTCACCATCCATAGAATAAATCGACTCAATAGCCACGAAAATCGTTCCTTCGGCGTTTTTCAATCGTTTTTCTAAAGACTCTAAATTGTTGTGTTCGAATGAGAAAGCTTTTGCAAAACTCAGTCTGATTCCATCCCGAACCGATGCATGAATCAATTCATCATACAAAATGGTATCTCCCTTTTGAGGAACAGAACTAAAAAAACCAAGATTCGCATCGTAGCCTGAGTTAAAAATCAAAGCCGATTCCGAACCAAAATGATCAGCCAAAAACAATTCAACCTCTTCAATTTTTTTTGAGTTTCCGGAAATTAAACGCGAACCACTCCCCGATTTCAGTGAAACTTCCGAGGCAATTCTTCCGAGTCCAAGGTAATCATTCGACCAAAAATCGATCATTCCTTCACCAAACGACAAAAGGGAGCGCTCACTCCCTTTTTCTATGCGTTGTTGTAAAAGCTTAAGATATGAATGACTCATTTTCTTACATTTTTAATCACTGACGGGATAATCCAACTTTATGCTCTTTACTTCTCTGCGTTTAAAAATTAAGTTGTAAAATTAAACCGCAAAGATTGATGAACTAGTCCATCAATTTAACCGTTCTTGGGTTAAAATCAGCAGCTTTCGGTTTCCCTTTTGCTTCAGCCAATTCCTGAGCACGCTGAGCTTCCTTCGCTTTACGAGCCTCAATAATCGGATCTGGTTTCGAAACCGGCTGTTCACCATCGGCAAACGCTTCTTTCCCAACCAAACCAAGTATGCGGAACATTTCTTTATCTTCATTGAACTCCGGATTCGGAGTTGTTAGCAATTTATCTCCTGCGAAAATAGAACCTGCACCCGCCATAAAACATAAAGCCTGGCCTTCCATGCTCATTTTTGTTCTTCCTGCAGAAAGTCGAACCACTGATTCCGGAAAAGCAATACGCGTAGTTGCTACCATGCGGATCATTTCCCATTGTTCAATTGGTTTCTGGTCTTCCAGCGGAGTTCCTTCTACTGCAACCAAAGCATTGATCGGAATGGAGTTTGGCGGAGTTTCCATTTCCATATAGCTCATCAACAAACCAACACGGTCTTCAATAGCCTCGCCCATGCCGATAATTCCTCCGGAACAAACTGTAATACCTGCTTTTCGTGCGTTATCGATTGTATTCAAACGATCATCATACTCCCGCGTGGAAATAACATCTCCGTAAAATTCTTTCGATGAATCGAGATTATGGTTGTAAGCAAATAAACCTGCATTTTTCAAACGGTGCGCCTGATTTTCGTTCATCATTCCGAGCGTTGCACAAACTTCCATTCCAAGGCCGTTCACAGCTGCAACCATCTCAATAACATTGTCGAAATCCTTATTGTCACGCACTTCTCTCCAGGCTGCCCCCATACATAAACGGGAAGAACCATTCGCTTTTGCGTTCTGAGCTTGCTCGATCACATTTTCAACCGTCATTAACTTATGTGCTTCCACATCTGTATGATAACGCGCTGCTTGCGGACAATAACCGCAATCTTCCGGACAACCACCGGTTTTAATGCTCAAAAGAGAAGACATCTGAACCTCGCGCGGGTTGTGAAACTGACGGTGAATTGTTGCCGCTTCGAAAACAAGTTCCAACAGGGGTTTGTTGTACAACTCAAGTAATTGTTCTTTCGATCTATAATTTGGATTTACCTTCATTCGTAATTCTTAGAGGTGACAAATATACAAAGTCTGCCAAAGGTGGCGTTTCATTTGTGTTTTGAATTATGAACACGGAAGAATATATTTACAGAATGGATCAAAACCTGGTAAACATCCGAAAATACGAAGCAGCAGATCACGAAGCCTGCATGAAAGCTTTCAAAACCAATGTTCCGAAGTATTTTACGGACGGAGAAATTGGCGATTTTGAGCGTTTTCTTGACAGACTTGAAGATGCGGCGGAAGAAAACAATCCGCCCTATTACGTTCTGGAATTAGACGGAAGAATCATTGGCTGCGGCGGTTTTGGCGAGAAAGATGGTGTTGATGCAATCACATTTGTTTGGGGATTGGTTCACAATGATTATCACAAACAGGGCTTCGGAGAACAATTACTAGTATTTCGTTTATCCGAAATTAAATTACGATTCCCAGGCCGGAAAGTGATCCTGGATACCACGCAGCACAGCTTTTCATTTTTTGAAAAGTATGGTTTTGAAACGGTGAAGATCACCGAAAATGCTTACGCTGAAGGAATGCACCGTTACGATATGGTTTTAACTGACTGAGATTATGAAACTGGACTTAAACCAAATTACCATACAGGTACGCGACGTAGAAAAATCGATTGAATTCTACCAAAAACTTGGATTGAAGCTTATTGTTAAGTCGACACCAAAATATGCCCGGTTCGAATGTTTGGCAGGAGAAACCACTTTTTCGCTTC
>CBFGMW010000096.1:0-7956 GCA_965649925.1 uncultured Fluviicola sp. | reverse complement strand
CTAAATGGTGTTCGTAACTGCCGGAATGGGTGGTGGTACCGGTACAGGTGCTGCTCCTGTAATTGCACAGGTAGCAAGAGAATTAAAAATATTGACTGTAGGTATCGTTACAGTTCCTTTCGGTTTTGAAGGCAGACGTCGTCGCCAGCAAGCTGAAGAAGGATTGGATGAATTGCGTGGAAATGTTGATACGCTTTTGATCATCAATAACGAACGTTTGAAAGAAATTGGCGGAAACCTGACAATGAGCCAGGCCTTCGCAATGGCTGATAATGTTTTGTGTACTGCAGCAAAAGGAATCGCAGAAGTTATTTCCGTTACAGGAATTATTAACGTCGATTTCAACGATGTGAATACGGTAATGCGTAACTCAGGTGTAGCGATCATGGGATCTGCAACTGCTGAAGGTGACGACAGAGCTGTTGTTGCTGTGAAAGAAGCATTGAATTCTCCATTGTTGAACAACAACGATATTGCCGGCGCAACGCACGTATTGTTGAACATTACTTACGGCGAAATCGAATTGACAATGGAAGAAATGGGAGATATCACGGATTACATCCAGGATGCTGCCGGATCTACTGCTGAAGTTATTTTTGGTCACGGATATGATGCTGATCTTGGAAATAAAGTAGGTGTAACATTGGTTGCAACCGGTTTTTCAAACGACCCGGTAATGGGTTTCGAGAAAGCTCCGGAGCGTAACCTGCGTCCTTTGGAAGAGGAAAAAGCAGATTTGACTTCAAAAAACGAGATCGTTTCTCCATTGACTCACCCAACGCAGCAAGCACCGGTGGCTAGTGAAGAACCGTTTTTGAAATCTGCTGAGCCGGAAGTGACAAACGAAATCGTTGAACCGCTTTCTACACCAGTTTCTACTCCGGTCGTGAACACAATAGTTGAACCAACTTCGGAATTGGATTTGGAATGGGAAGTTACATCAACTCCTTCAAACGAAGTACGTGAATCAGCTCCGGCTAAGAACGTATTGTCTTTGGATGATGATTTGGATTCACCTATGGCCAACAGCTCAACTCCGCAGGAAGAACGTACTGTAATTTCAAATGACGAATTGCAACGCAGAAATGCCGAGCGTTTAGAGCGTATTCGTGCAAACAATGCGAAAATTAAACGCGCTGAAGGTTTGAAAGAACTGGAAGGCGAACCGGCATTTGAACGCAGAAACATCCGTTTGCAAAACACAGCTCACAGTGATGATGACCGTATCAGCCGATTCGGAATTACAAAAGATGGTGACGGTGGTTTGAGAACAAACAATTCGTTCTTACACGATAATGTGGATTAAGAGAGACTAAAGACGATGCGTTTATTAGTCTATCGTCTAAAGTTTCAAAAAAATAATGTAGATTAGGCATCAGGACCTAAAATCCTCAAAAATGAGTTTTACAGAAAAAATAAATCAGGATATAAAAAGTGCAATGCTTGCAAGAGAAAAAGAACGTCTTGAAGCATTGCGCGATATTAAAAGTAAACTGATGTTGGAAGCAACATCAGGTGCGGGAGAAGTAAGTGATGAAGTGGCAAACAAAATTGTCATGAAACTCTACAAACAACGCATGGAAACGTACGATTTGTACGTTGAGCAAGGGCGTCAGGATTTAGCTGATGTTGAAATGTTTCAGGCTAAGGTTATTGAAGCGTACTTGCCAAAAATGATGTCGGACGACGAAGTTCGTGCGGTAATTGCTGCAAAAATCCAGGAAGTGGGTGCTGCGGGGCCAAGTGATATGGGAAAAGTAATGGGACCTGTATCAGGGCAATTAGCTGGTAAAGCAGACGGTAAACGTGTGTCTGAATTAGTGAAAGAAGCCCTGGCCAATTTGTAATGGCTTTATTCGAAGACAAGTCTGCTTAGACTTTGTTTTTATTGTTGGTGAAATCCTCTTGGAAACGGGAGGATTTTTTCTGTGTTCAATATTTTACTTTATATTGCATCATGTTACGATGTGGTTTTTTGGTACTGTTGCTTTTTGTTCTTTCTACCTGCACAAATGATCATACACCCTTAATTGAGTATAAGACGGAAAACGTTATCGTTATTGTGATCGACGGACCGCGCTATTCCGAAACATGGGGAGATCCGTTAAGAACAAACATTCCTGTGCGGGACAGTCTTTTATCAGAAGGCATATTGATTACTAATTTCAGGAATAACGGAGCAACGTATACAAATCCGGGCCATTCCGCAATTTGCACAGGGAATTATGAAAACATTGTAAATAACGGAACACAATTCCCGTATTATCCGTCTGTTATGCAGCTTTGGCTGAAGCAAACCGGAAATTCTTCTTCTGAATCTACCGTCATCGCATCAAAAGATAAGCTCCATATCTTATCCGATTGCATCTCTGCAGATTGGCATGGACAGTACAGGCCTTCCATTGATTGTGGTGTAAACGGAAATGGTACCGGTGGATATCGGTCTGATTTTGCTACTTTCCAGCATGTAATATCAGCGTTGAATAATTCACAGCCGGTATTAACCGTCGTTAACTTCAAAGATCCCGATTACTATGCCCATCAATCGGATTGGACAAATTACCTGAAGGCAATTCAGAAGACCGATGTTTTCGTAGGAGAAATTTGGAAGTTCATTCAATGTGATCCGCATTATAAGGATAAAACAACGCTCATTGTAACAAATGATCACGGACGGCATCTGGATGGAATATCGAATGGCTATGTCACTCACGGTGATAATTGTGAAGGTTGTCGGCATATTGAGTTTTTCGCTTTATCACCTGATTTTAAACAAAACCTGGAACTTTCTGCAACCTATGAGCAAATCGATATTTCGGCCACAATTAGTGAACTTTTGCATATTGCATTTCCGTATGGGAAGGGTAGGGTTATGAAAGAAATCTTTTTGTAGGGGTAAGTCGCGACTTACCTCCTACAAACGACCACGGCCGACCTTTACAAACGTTTTAGTAAAAACTCCCGTTGTGCATCCTTTGTGAAATAAGGAAAAAACATTTCAACCAACAAACCGTGGTATTTGTCAACCGTGGTTTCTTCCGATTCATTGTAAACTGCGGCTGATGCAATCCAGTAATCACTGAAAACCCGGATGCGCTCATTCAAACCTTCGTATTCTGTTTTAAATGCCGGTGCACGCATAATTCCGGCATTAATTGCTATGTTGAAGGAGAGGAGATAGGTTTGTTTCCGTATTTGTTCTAATTGAATAAACTGCTCATGCAGTTTTGGATTTTCCCGCATATTCTGGTTGAAATCCACCATCAAAAAACGGTAGCGGAATAGTGCTTCCATTCCTGTGCGCGTAGAATCGAGTATGAACTGAAAATTCATTTCCTCCGTTGAGAGCTTTTCTTTTTCCCCATTGAAAACCTCCATTAGTTGATAATAGAGGGCTTCAATAATGTCTTCGCGCAATTTAAAATGATAATTCAGGTTCCCCTGACTAATCTTCATCTCAGCTGCAATTCTACGCAAAGTAATATTTGGAACTCCATATTTATTAAAGAGCTGAAGCGCTGTAGCTAAGATTTTGTCTCGGGTTTTCATTGTTTTTAGTAAACTTGACCTAGAATCAGATGGTTTTAGTAACTTTGACCTAAAGTTAGTAAAAATAGTGCCATGAAACGCAAGCATTTATTTGAATTCGAAGATCAGCGCTGGTTCCCTGATTTCCTTCGTAATTATTTGACTGATTTCCTTCAGTTTGTTTCCAACAAGTTTAATGTCTACAAAAGAATTGTTCCATTGTTGTCAGAAACATTGTCGAAAAGCGGAAACTCTACCATTGTAGATTTAGCTTCAGGAGGTGGTGGTGGATTGATTAGCCTGGTTTCCGCATTGGAAAAAGATCATCCGGATATAAAAGTGGTTCTGACAGATTTTTACCCGAATGAAAAAGCTTTTGCTTTCACTGCCAAACAATCAAATAGATTCACCTACAGAACAGAAAGCGTTGATGCGATGAATGTTCCGTCCGATTTGGTTGGATTAAGAACCCAGTTTTTATCTCTGCATCATTTTCGTGAAGAAGATGCAGTGAAGATTCTTCAAAACGCAGTGAATGCTGGGAGCGCAATCGCACTATTCGAATCCCAGGAACGAAATCTGAAAAGTGTCATTGCAATGATTTTTTCTCCGTTGAATGTGCTTTTCGTAACGCCATTTATTCGCCCGTTTTCAATCGGAAGAATCATCTTCACTTATATTATTCCCTTCGTTCCGTTATTCGTTCTGCTCGATGGAATACTATCGGCACTTCGCACGTACACCATTCCTGAAATGGAAGAACTGGTGAGCAGGGTGAAAGGTCATGAAAATTACAATTGGAACATCGGGAAAGTAAAATCAGGGCCGGCTACAATTTTACACTTGATTGGTGTTCCGAGAGAAAATTAATCAGGATTGTTACAGGATAAGAGTATATATTCAACGGTGCTGTAGTTACAGGCTCTGAACAGCATATCCTATTAATCCCAGGATCATTGTAAGCCAAATCCATCTTCCGGCTTTTATAATGTCCAGGCGTGTTTTGCATTTTGAGAGTAAATAAATGTAGTGCAAATGACCAATAGTCAATACCAGATTTGTAATCCATAAATAAGGAGCAAAAACAGACAATAGAATAAATCCGGTAAGGTTGATTGCCAGGAAAGCGTATACAACTTTCATAGCGTTTTTTGGACCAATTACAATAGGAAGCGTTCTGCAGTTATCTGCAATGTCGCCGTCGATATCTGAAATATCTAAACTCAATTCTCTCGGAACAATAATCGCGAAAGAAAGCGCTGCGTACAAGTAAATCAATAAGTCGATTTTTGGGTTTTGAAGAATCACAAGAGTATCTGCAAGATAGAATTTTAGCGTTAATGGTATAGCTGCAGTAATCAGTGCAATAAGGATGTTTCCCAATAATGGCGAACGTTTGAAATATACATCGTATGTTATGGATGCAATATAAACAAGTGTTGCGATCCACCACCAATCATGAAACGAAGAAATTGAAATCCAAATGGTAAGCATTACAATTGCGCATGTCAGCAGCGTGAAAGTGATCCAGCCTTTTCTCAAAGAAATAACCGGCCCTAAAGCCTGAGTATGGGGTTTGTTTACCTGGTCTATTTTGTAATCCATTAGATCGTTAAGCACGCAACCGGCAGCAATTAAAAGTTGCACACAAAAGCAGAGTAAGGCAAAATCAACGATATTCAGTTGATCACTGAGGTTGATAGTTTTGGCGTGATAATAAACAATAGAAAACAATCCTACAAAAGGAATGATTACAACCACTTCATGAAACCAACGCATAAGTTTTAAATAGGCAATAACTGTTTTCATAGCGTTTGTTTCGAAAACGTGTTTGTAAAGTCAACCAAAATGCGAAGCCACAAATTTCGTTTTGCCAGTTTTTGAAAATCGGTGTACGTTGATTTCACTACCCAATGTGTTTTTCCGTTGTGCTCAGTTTGTCGTACCGGGTTGAATCCAATTCGGATATATTTGGTCAGTAACTTTTCCCGAGGTTCGCTTCGTGCCATAAGGAAAATAGTTTTTTTCCCATGTAATCGAACAATTTCAGCATAGAATTTTGCGAAAACGAGATCCCGGTGTTTTCGATATAAAGGGTTTTCAACGTTTCCGGCTAATCGATCAAAGAGGCAGATTTCCTGATTGTGTATTTCTAATTCCTCTTCCGGTTCAAATTTTCCCTCACCTTCAATAGTCTGTATTATTTTTTTTCGATCAAAAATTCCACGAGATGAAAGCAACGGTGTTTTCGTCCTTCTATGGTAGATAACCGTAATTTGGTATGGCTCCGACATGTCTTCATCAGAATAAAACTGTTCCGATTTAATCATCTTCACATTTTGAAATGCTTCTTCTCTCAGGAACGTTTCCATTTCCAGTATCCCTGAGTGAGATTTGGTAACTCGCTTTCCGGCCTGTTTGTCAAAGTTCGCCCAGACCGTTGTAACTGCAATTTTACGGGTCATTAAACAAATGAAAACCAAAACAGCCAGTATGAATAAGAGAAAAATGCCAACAACAATAAGCGTAGTCATGAGTTAGTTTACAATTCTTTGGTTTTAGAATGATTAAATTGAAGTCAATATTTAAGCGTTAAGATACGCTTTTGACTTTTGACAGCTCAATTTTACAATTTCAGTTTTTAATTCACAAACCTATGCAGTATCTTTGCTCACTGAAAATTAGAGCAATTCATAATTATGAGCAATACAACAGAAAAATTAGCTTACAAAGTAAAAGACATTTCACTTGCTGAATGGGGACGTAAAGAAATCGTTTTGGCTGAAGCAGAAATGCCAGGATTAATGTCGTTGCGTGAAGAGTACGGAGCAAGCAAACCTTTAAAGGGCGCGCGTATTGCTGGTTGTCTTCACATGACTATTCAAACTGCGGTTTTAATAGAAACATTGGTTGAATTGGGTGCAGAAGTTACATGGTCTTCATGTAATATCTTCTCAACTCAGGATCACGCTGCTGCTGCAATAGCTGCTGCCGGAATCCCTGTTTTCGCATGGAAAGGAATGAACGAAGAAGAGTTTGACTGGTGTATCGAGCAAACAATTTTCGCTTTCGAAGGTGGAGAACCATTGAACATGATCTTAGATGATTGTGGTGATTTAACGAATATGGTTTTTGACCGTTTTCCTGAATTAACAGCTGGAATTAAAGGATTGTCTGAAGAAACTACAACAGGAGTTCTTCGTTTATATGACCGTAAGAAAAACGGAACTTTGGTTATGCCTGCAATCAATGTAAACGATTCAGTAACTAAATCAAAATTCGATAACAAATACGGATGTAAAGAGTCTTTGGTAGATTCTATTCGTCGTGCAACTGATGTAATGATGGCTGGAAAAGTAGCTGTTGTTTGTGGTTATGGTGACGTTGGTAAAGGTTCTGCTGCTTCATTGCGTGGAGCTGGTGCTCGTGTAATTGTTACTGAGATCGATCCGATTTGTGCGCTGCAAGCTGCAATGGACGGATTTGAAGTGAAAAAATTGGACAACTGTGTTAATCGTGCAGATATCATTGTTACAACAACAGGTAACAAAGACATCATCGTTGGTCGTCATTTCGAGAACATGAAAGACAAAGCAATCGTTTGTAATATCGGTCACTTCGATAACGAAATTGATATGGCTTGGTTGAACAAAAATCACGGTTCTACGAAAAACACGGTAAAACCTCAGGTTGATGTTTACACGATCAATGGAAACGACGTGATCATTTTGGCTGAAGGTCGTTTAGTTAACTTAGGTTGTGCAACTGGTCACCCCTCATTCGTAATGTCGAATTCATTTACAAACCAAACATTGGCTCAGTTAGAGTTGTGGGAAAACCACGCTAACTACGAAAACGATGTGTACGTTCTTCCTAAACACCTGGATGAGAAAGTAGCTCGTTTACACCTGGCTAAAATTGGTGTTGAATTGGATGTTTTAACAGAAGATCAGGCAGCATATATCAATGTAACTGTTGATGGTCCGTACAAATCGGATGCATACCGTTACTAAGACTCGCATTGAGCGAAGTCGAAATGACTAAGATCAAAATGCATTGAAAGGAATCTCGCAGGAGGTTCCTTTTTTGTTTATAGACCTCTTAATGCTATCTTTGAACTGATTTTTTAATTCAACAAAACTTAACATGAAACTTAAACATTTTCTATCTTTTTTAGTACTTCTAATCTCCGGTGCAGTGTTCTCTCAAATGGGATTCTCAGCAAAAGTACCTCTTCACACTGACTCAATAAAAAGAACATTTTTCGTATATCGAACTGCTGATGATGGCAGATTGGATGATCTTAGTAAGGTGTTGAATGAGGGTTGGAAGCATTCTGAAATTAAATTAATTTCGTTTGAAGAATATGTGGAACTAATACCCGAAGAGGGAGATCTGATTTTTCAAGTTGCAAATAGTTTTAATCAA
>CBFGMW010000095.1:0-8013 GCA_965649925.1 uncultured Fluviicola sp. | reverse complement strand
TTTCCATCGGGAGTAATAACCATACACTTTTCGCCCTTGTTCGAAGCGAGGTAAACATCATTCCTTTTCTCGAAAGGTTTTGAAACCTGCTCGTATTTGGGTTCCACTTCCCATTCGCCAGTCTCAATACTGATCCATCCTGTTTTTCTGGTGATCGTTTCAACAATCAGGCGGTTTTCGTTCGAAGGTTTACTGACTGATTTGATCCCGGGAATTCTTTTTTCCGTGGTACTGCCGTATTTCTTAACGGTGAGCACGTTTTTGTAAAAAGTCACTGTTAGTTCGCCATACCGAACCGGTTTGCAGAGCAGAACAGAATCTGTGAATTCCTTGCTGTATATTTTTCCTTTATTATCGATACAAACAAAACTCCGGATCCAGTTTAATCCGTTGGGATTATTAAAGCAGGAAGAATCAATTAAATGAAACGCCACGCCATCACTTCCGAATAAATATCCTTTTCTTGAAACAAAGACATGGTAACCTCTTCTGCGCCCAAATTCTACACCACTCCTGTCCCAAAAAAGACGTGTACAGGAATCAATAAGCGGCTCGAAAGTGGAACTGTTCACAATAACCGAATATTCTTTCCCAACAAGGTCCACAACAGCTTTCCCGTTTTGGAATTCGAATGTTTCAATTTTTGAATAAGCCTGGTTCTCAAATCTGTTCGGAATTCCCTGAATGTTCTTCACATAGAACAAATCTCCCTCCTTAAAAGCAATGTAGCCGGAAGAATCTGCTCCAATCCAGGATGTGGTAACCGGAAGGTTAAACTTGTAATCTGTAATCATTCCACCATCTGTCCAGTACAACAGATACGTTGTGGAATCAGAAGTTGTTTGCTTCTGTCCCAGACTAATGATCTTCGGGTACTTCTCAGAATATTTAGGAGCAGAAACCTCGTAAACCGTACGAATGGCCTTTTCATTGAGCCGAATCGATTGTTTCAGAACTCCGTTGTTGTCGTAAATATCAGTTGCAAAATCTTTCATTCCGGTAGATTCTTCCTCATTTGGCCGAATACACCAAAAATAACTCACACCGTTACCGCCAACTTTAATGATGCGCTCGTAAATGACCGGAGTTTGTTTTCCCGAACGCAATTCAACAAGTGCATAGCGTTTTCTATACTCGGTGTCTTTTTTACCTGGAGCGGTCTTAACGGGAACAATACGCTGCAGCATATACATATTGGCGATGCTTCCTAACGGTTCATATTGCCGGTTGGTCAGAAAATAGTTTTCAAAGATCTTGTTCTCAATGGTTCGCGGGAATTCTTCTACCAGATCTGTTTCTGTGTTCCCATAAAAATAAAGTAGTTTATCTTCTGGTTCAGGTTGATGAAAAACTTCATTGAAAGCGGTATCAAGCACAACCCATTTCGATTTTTTCGTTGCATAAATCCAGTCGCCGATAAACTCCATTTGACTATATGCCGAAGAAGTTATTCCCTGGCTCAAACTTGCCATCCGAACACCTTTCTTTCCTTTTAACTGTTGTTTGGCAAAACGCGGAGTGCTTCGTTCCACAAAATTCCGATAAGTATAAATAGCATTATAACTTTCCGGAGTAAGCGGGAGATATTGTTTGCCGTTTTCATCCACAACTGTATACTGTTCTTGGGCATTTACTACTGAAAAAAGTATGGGAGTATGCCCGTCCTGCTCTGCGTAAAACGGCTGGATATTTTTAAATGCCATTCTGCTCAGAACCTTTCCCTTCTTATCGTAAATATGAATGCTATCGTTGGTTTTGCACACGAAAAGTCGTTTATAAACAGACATATCTTTCAAACGGAATTCCTGTTCTTCAATTTCGGTATAGTGAATCGGGATCAGTTCTTTACCTCCAAGAGAATACAGCCCGAATAACTCATTCTGACCAGGTTGAAAAACATACTCTCCGTTGTTAATCATTTCCAGTTTCTTTTCATTATCCAGATTCTTCACAAGAATAGTGTCGTAAACCGGTGGTAAATTTATTTCCTTAAAAGTATAAGTGCCCCATTTACCATTCTCTTTAAACAACAACTGCTGAATAAATGAATTATAGTAAATGTGTTCATATTTAGTATCCAGGACCCAACGTCCTCTTGAATCGATACAGCCATATTTCCCCTTGTCGGAAAGAATCCAGAATTCGCCACTGGAATGATAAGAATAACTGCCGGTATAATAAACGGAATGAACATTCTCGAATTTTGCCGGGAATAGTGTGTCCTGATTTTCTAAATACTTAAACCCGGTTAAACATTTTTTATAATCTTCGAAAGGCTCAATGCTATACTGGGCATGCAAGTTTCCACAAACTAAAAGCAGCAGAAATGTAAAGGCAGTTTTCACGTAGCAACGAATCATAAGGAGAAAAAACAATGATACAAAAAGTTGGGGATTTAGTTCAAAGGAAAGTTGAATCCTTGCACGTCTGCATCTTTCTATTTAAAAGCTTCCGGCTCTCGCAACAAATCCTTGATCTCGTCAAACGCCAGCGTAATCAGACCCTGGTGCTCCAGTTCATAGTACAGAAAATGAAAGTCGCCGTTCTCAATGTAGAAGTTGCGTTTCAGTTCTTCAATGGCTGCAGGCATGTTGGTGCAGGCTATTCCAAAGATCTGATTGTTCTGTATCAGCGTTTCCAACAGTTTATTTAAACGGTCTTCGTATTCCGCACCTTGTTTCAGCAAATCTCCCACGCAATAAACACGAGCAAGCTGATTATTGATAATGTTGTAATTACGAAACGAAAAATCCTGATTGTAACCCTCATACAGTTCAGGTTGGTCATAGCAACCACCGGTCACTTTTTCTGAAAAGAAATGCTCCGTTATAAAAAGCGGTTCACGCTTACAACTCGAAAACATGGAATAATTATACACATACATTCCATCATAGCGTTCAAAGATGTTCAGATCATGTTTCGCATTTTCAAGAATGCATTCGTTGCTTAATTGAGTAAAGAAATGGTTCGATTCAGGGCAGTAAATAAATCCGTAAGCGGCATAAGTACTGTCGGCATACTCCGGAACTGCATATACGCCAGTTGGATCAAGCAGGTTTCGCAGGCTCTTAGAAACCTTAGCTTCTGAAGCAGGAATTGGTGCAAGAAGTTCAGTCCCATAGATGTCAAGAATCTGAATAGAATCATTGAACCAAAAAAAACGTTTTTCCAAAACAATCGCTACCGAATCTTGCGAGGCGCGGAAAGACTTTCCCGTTTGGTAATCGACTATTGCATAATGATCATTGGCCAGAAGAAAGAGAGCGTAACGATGCTCACGGTCGTAATATTCAGGCTCGGTTACCCATTCAAACTGATGATTTATCAGCCCGGTCTTTCCATCCGAAACTGCATAAGCCCAATCCCGATCGGAATAATCAAAATAGAACGGCTCGTCAAAGATGGGTTTTGTCAGGGGTTCACCTTCTTTGTTTATCACAAACCAATGGTTGTCCTGATTACTCTGAGCGAAACAAATGATCTTATCATCACTGCCCATGCATCTGGTATGCTCATAAACCGGTTGGAGAATCCATTCTCCTGTCTTATTGTCAATATAGCCTTCCTTTTTATCGGTTGTAATCACTTTCAATGCATTGTAACCAATCTCGTAATCGTAAACATCAGGAATAATGCGTAAGAACGTTCCCACATTGTCATCCGAATCTTTTAACTTCCGAAGCGTTAACTGGTTATTCTTCACCCGGAGAAGGAGGTTACCCGTGTTTTTATACTCCGAATTACGATAAATGCGTACCTCATCTTCAGTGAACATTTTTCCCTCATCGTTTACATAGAAATCGTTTCCAATCTTGTTCATTCCGTTCGGCTTCCAAAACAGTTTTGCATCTACCAGTAAAAAGCTGTCCTTCAAAACAACATAAACATAACCATTGCGGATGGCAAATGTTTTCGGAGTTGGCTCCAAACGGGGAATAGAATGGTATTGAGAACCTTTGATTTCCTGACAAGAATCAAACAGCACTTCCAAATGCTCATTGATATAGGAATATACTCCGTTTGTTTTCATAGGTACAACCCAATTTTCCTGGTTATCGGAATAGTACCCGGATCCACCGTAGAAGAAATGCTCTCCGTTGAGCAACGGTTTGCCGTTCAGATCAGCGTAATAAAAGTTATTGGCGGAATCTATAAAACGAAAATAACCGGTAGAGTCTTCCCATTTACGTATCTCAACTACCTCATCGTCAAATTCCGGGAGATCAGGCTGCCAGCCGTCAATTCCATAAACAACATGTTTTCCATTCGCCCGCTGAAAACTGAAAAACGGATACAAAATATTTTTCATTTGCCTTCTTACCTGGTAAGTCGGATTGCTTATCAATTCCTCCAGTTTCGGCTCTACGTTTAACGATTTAAGCAATTTCCCTGTTCCATCGTAAATATCAACCGGATAAGAGTGTGAATCTTCCGGTAACTGGAAACACCAGTAATAATAAACTCCTTTATCTCCCAGGCGAATGATCTTATCATAGACAAGAGACTTTTTTCCTGAAGAAACATTCAGTAAGGCATACTGACTTTTGATCTCATCACCGTTTTTACGTTCCTGCTTTGTTTGCGGAGTAATGTGTTTCAGGACAAACAATTCGGGAATCGAATAATCGATGGAGCTGTATTGCTCGATAGTGACTTCAGGAAGATAAGGCTCCGTGGCGTCCTGAGTGAATTCGGCCGCTTTCAGTTCGGCACTGTAATCAAAATAAAAAAGTCGGTCGTTTGGGTCTGTCTGGCGGAAAAGTGTGTCGAAAGCGGAATCAAGTACCAGCCATTCGTTCTTCGATTGTGCCCAGATCCAGTCACCAACCAAAAGCGTTTTCATATACCAGTCAGAAGATTTTCCGGTAGACAGATTCGTCATACGTTCTTTCTTTGCCTTGGGGTCACTCTGCCTGGCGAATCCGGCAGGACCAAATTGCTGGTTTGTCCATTCGGTAATAGCTCCGAAATAGTCAAGCTCCGAAAAAGGTGCCAGCTGCTTTCCGTATTCATCCAAAACAGCAAAACGACCAAGTGTATCTGTCACCTGAAACAGAATGGTGTTCTGTGCTTTTTGGTTTTCGTAAAACGACTGTACTTTTTGGTACTGAGGCTCCATAATGATCTTTCCGTTCTGAGCCAGCAGTCCTTTCAATCCGTTCTTTGTAACCAGGTAGAATTCCTTCTCCATAGGATTTATCAAGCGTACTGACCAGCCAATTGCCTGAATAGAATCATACTGCGGTTGGACAATCTCGTTCCCGTCGAATGTATAAACACCTAAAAGTTTATTTTTCCGAACATAGAACTCGTCGTATGAATGATAACTATAGTCAAAGCTCTCAGCGTCGATGTAGGTTTGATCTGAATAGATTTCATCGTACTCAAAAGGAAAAACCTGTTGAAATGGTTTTTTAAGTGTTCCCGCTTTTCCGTTAAGCTTTGCAATGAACTGATCTGAATGCGCGTTGAAACTCAAAGTATCATACAAACAATTCAGCACCCATTCTCCGTTGCTGCACAGACAGCCGAATTTCCCATTGTCGGAAAGAATCCAGAATTTCAGGCCTTGCTGATATCCCCACCGCGTTTGAAAAGGATAAGTGATCTCATGAGCATTCTCAAATTTTGCCTGGTAAACGGTATCCAACGGGTAGTAGTTGTTTCTAAAACCGGTTGTACAATGCTGGTAGTCTTCAAAAGGAAACAACTCCATTTGCGCTCGTGCATGCCCTGAAACGAAGAGCATTAAGAAAAATACGATTGTATTAAAGCAGTGTTGAGTCATGTTGGATATAAGCGTAAAAGCAGGGAATGTTACGGCGCTTTCCGCCCGAGGCGGACTCAACGACCGTAACCAACATTTTCAATGTTCTTCCCGGATGAAACTCATATTTCCAAACAAGAAAACCGATAGGATTTCTATCGGTTTTCGAATATTAATTAAGAGGTCACTGAGCGAAGTCAAGAGGTCACTGAGCGGAGTCGAAGTGCCTCTTTAATATTTCTTAAACACCACACTCGCAATATGTCCACCGAAACCGAAGGTATTGCTCATGGCGTAAGTCATTTCTTTTGGTTTCCCTTTTCCAAGCGGGAAGTCGAACAAATCTGCAAACTCAGGTTCTACTTGTGTGGTATTGATTGTTGGCGGAACAATTCCAAAGCGTAAAGCATTTACACATGCAATAGCCTCAACAGCTCCGGCAGCACCAAGCAAGTGGCCCGTCATCGATTTCGTTCCGGAAACACTCAAACTTTTGCGTTGTCCGAAAACACGCTTCGCTGCAATTAATTCACTCATATCGCCCTGCGGCGTTGAAGTTGCGTGCATATTGATATAATCAACCTGGTCCGGAGTAATTCCTGCTTCACGCATGGCTTCTTCCATTCCAAGAACGGCTCCATCGCCTTCCGGATGTGTTCCCGTTAAATGGTAAGCATCTGCAGCCATTCCACCACCAACAACTTCTGCAAGGATTGTCGCACCACGCGCAATTGCGTGTTCGTATTCTTCAAGTATCAAAGCTCCTGCGCCTTCACCCATTACAAATCCATCGCGGGTTGTATCGAAAGGACGGGAAGCCGAAGCAGGATCATCATTTTTCTTTGAAAGTGCCTGGGCCGAAGAGAATCCGCCCATTGCCGACTGCGTAATTGCGGCTTCGGATCCACCTGAAATAACCATGTCTGCTTTTCCCCAGCGAATGTAATTGAACGCTTCAATAATTGCCGTGTTCGAAGTTGCACAAGCAGAAACCGGGCAAAAGTTCACGCCACGTAAACCATATTCCATGGAAATCAGTCCGGCAGCAATATCTACCAAAATCCGCGGAATAAAGAATGGTGTAAAGCGCGGAGTTCCATCACCTTCACAGAATTCTATCATTTGGTCCTGGAAAGTTTGAATTCCTCCATTTCCGGATCCCCAGATAACTCCGATTCTATCTCTGTTCAGCACTGTAAAATCGATTCCGGCATTGGTAACAGCTTCGCGAACAGCAACCAAAGCATACTGGCTGAAATTATCGAATTTGCGCAGTTCCTTCACGTCGAAATGCTGTTTGGCATCGAAACCTTTCAGTTCACAGGCAAAATTGGTCTTAAACTTAGATGTATCGAATTTGGTAATAGGGCCTGCACCGCTTTTACCTTCAGTTAATCCTTTCCAAAATGAGTCTACATCATTTCCGAGTGGAGTGAGCGCACCCATCCCTGTAATAACAACTCTCTTTATCATTTTACTAATTTTTCTAGAATAAATTTACAACGAAATCGGTGAAGAAATCACTTTTGTTTCTTTCACCCTACTGCCAAAATTGGTTATGCTTGGATTGTTATAAAAATCCCAATTCAAGTTTTGCTTCTTCACTCATCATGTCTTTGTCCCAAGGCGGATCAAACACAATGTGAACTGTGGCAGAAACAACTTCTTCCAACTCCTCTACTTTGTTCTTCACGTCATTCGGTAAAGATTCTGCTACCGGACAGTTCGGAGAAGTCAGGGTCATATCTATTTCAACATGCATTTCTTTCGAAATACGTACTTCGTAGATCAGCCCCAGCTCATAAATATCTACAGGTATTTCCGGATCGAAAATGGTTTTCAATACCTCAACTACCTTATCTTCTATTGTTGCCATAACTATGCGTTTGCTATCGCTAATAATTTAATTTTCTTCACCATACTCGCCAATCCGTTTGCACGAGTTGGGGAAAGGTGTTCCTGCAATCCGATCTCGCGAATAAAGAACAAATCTGTTTTCGCTACATCAGCCGGTGTTTCATTGTCCAGAACCCGAATGAGCAGACCTACAATTCCTTTGGTAATAATTGCATCGGAATCTGCTGTAAGCTTCATTCTGCCATCAACCACTTCGGCATCTAACCAAACACGGCTCTGACAGCCTTCAATCAAACGATCATCTGTTTTCTTCGCTTCATCAATTTTGGGAGTGTCTTTCCCCAGATCAATGATGTATTCGTATTTCTCCATCCAGTCATCGTAAATGG
>CBFGMW010000094.1:0-8017 GCA_965649925.1 uncultured Fluviicola sp. | reverse complement strand
CTTAAATCGAAAACACGACCGGGGGTAGCTACTACAATCTCAACACCTGATTGCAATGCACTAATTTGCTCATCCTGCGACATTCCTCCCATGATGCAAATTGTCTTCACTTTCGTTCCTTTCCCAATAGTTTGGAAAACCTGGGTGATCTGCTCTGCCAGCTCACGGGTTGGAGCAAGAACAATACATTGCGGTCCTTTTGTTTTCTTCAGTTTAGCAAGTACGTCTAGAACCGGAATTACAAAAGCTGCAGTTTTACCGGTTCCAGTCTGCGCTATAGCAAACAGATCCTCGCCATCCAAAATATGCTGGATACTTTTAAACTGGATATCTGTTGGTTTCTTAAAACCAAGTTCCGCCAATTCTTGCTTGATCTCTATTGAGATGGGATAATCTATAAAACGCATACCTGCAAAGGTACCTTTTATCAGTCATATGCCGAACCAGTCAAATGATTATCTTTGGGAAGTGTATAATCCAGTTCCATTCAATATTGATGACAGGCAAACTCTTATTGCGTTTTGCCGGAAAATGGCCTTTGGTACAATTATCACAGGTAATAACAATTCAGCCCCCGTTGTAAGCTATGTTCCCTTTATTCTGAAGGAAATTGAAAATGATTTGTTGCTTGAATTCCATTTAGCGATTCAAAACGAACACTGTTCCATTCTTTCCGAAAACAGCGCAGTCGGAATTTCGGTAATGGGTGAACACGGTTATATTTCATCATCGGTTTATAATCATGTAAATGTTCCAACATATAATTACGAAGCCGTTTACCTTACCGGACAATCTTCGGTACTGGATGAATTCGATTTCTCAGTTCATTTAGCAGAATTGGTCGATGCTTTTGAAAAGGACAGACACAAACCACTTCATTTTCACGACTTCCCTGCTGAAATGATCAGCACCTATAAAAAAGAAATTATTGGTATTCGTGTGAAAATTGATTCGATTAAAGGAGCTTTCAAACTTTCACAAAATCGGAACAAAGAAGATCTGCAGGCTATTCTGAATGACAACAGTTCTAATCCGAAATTATGTTCAGCCATGCTTAAACATTATAAAAAATGATCAAATCACTTTTCCTGTTTTCATTTATTCTTCTTTGCTTCGGTTGTCAAGCTCCAGCTGGCAAGGACAAAAAATCGGAACCAACAACGCTGAAATACGCGAAACACTTCCAATTGGAAGAAAAAGAAGGCTATACTGTTTTAACGATAAACAACCCGGAAACCAATGAACCCGAGCAGAAATTTATTTTGGCAAAGAAAGGAGTGATTGTTAAAGCTCCGGCATCTACGATAAGAATAGAGATTCCGGTTCAGGGAATGGGGGCACTGGCAACCGGATTTATTGGAATGATTTCTGAACTTGACGAAGTAAATTCGATTAAAATGAGTACCGACAGCAAGTATATTTACAATTCAGCGTTGAGAAAGATTATTGCTGCAAAAAAAGTACTTACAACAGATTATGAAGGAGCGGCTTCTCCGGCTGAGATGTTATCTAAAAATGTAGAATTGGTTCTGTTTAGTGGTTTCGGAAGTCCGTACCCGAACCAGGATAAATTACAGCAGCTGGGAATAAACTGCATGGCTATTTACGACTGGAAAGAATTAGATCCGTTGGCAAAAGCAGAATGGATCAAGCTTTTTGGTGCCCTGTATGACAAAAAAGAAGAAGCCAATGCTTACTTTGATCAAGTCGAATCGAACTACAAGGAATTGAAATCGAAAATTTCCAAATCGAAACACAAAGAGATTGTCATTACCGGGGGCATGTTCGGCGATATCTGGAACGCAACTGCAGGAGAATCGTTTTTAGCAGGAATTATGAAAGATGCGGGAATGGACTATTTGTATAAAAACACAAAGGGAACCGGCAGTAATCAGTATTCGCTCGCGAAGATCATAACAGATGAAGAAAAATGCACCCGTTGGTTAAATGCCGAGGCTAAAAGTATGGATGAACTGCTTCGTTTAAATCCAAAATTCGCGGCACTTCATACGGTGAAGATCAAGCAAGTATACTCTTACTTAAATAAGACGAACTATTTCTGGGAATACAACTCCATGCGGCCGGATTGGTTGTTAGAAGACTTTGCAATGATTGGCGGAACGCTACCAATGAAAAGAATGCATTTCTATCAGAAATTAAAATGAAATTCGTTGGACCTGTCATATTGCTTCTGGCGTTAATCGTACTTGCCATGGGATACCCGAATCCGGACGGAAGCTGGTTTGGTTTTCTCAGTGAAGATGGCTTGGTAGATCAGAAATTATTCTGGATTCTGCGCTTTCCGGAAGTTTCCATTTGTATAGCCGCCGGAGCAGCACTTGCCGTGTGTGGATTATTATTGCAGACTTTTCTCAATAATCCACTTGCCGGGCCATCTATTCTTGGTTTGACTTCCGGGTCACATTTACTGGTTGCGCTAACCACAATGGCCTCCGCAACATTAACTCCTACTTTGTCGGCAATCAGTGTAACAGCAGCAGCAGCGATAGGAGCGCTGGGCTTTGGCCTGATCATTATTTTACTTTCGAACTATTTGAAATCGAAAGTTTCTATTTTATTGGTTGGGATGATGCTCGGAACTTTTGTTTCGGCAATTACGAGTGTGATAATTACCAAAGCCGATCCCGATTCTATTAAAGCTTTCACGCTCTGGAGTTACGGAACATTAACGCAGGTTGAGCTAAACGATTTCGTCATTATTCTCCCTGTGATTTTGATTTGTACAGTTGCAGCCATCTTGCTTTGTAAACAATTGGATGCTTTGCAGCTTGGAGAATCGCACGCCATTTATTTAGGAGTGAATTACAACAGGACAAAATGGCTAATTCTCATTGTAGTTTCTATTCTGACAGGATTGATCACCAGTTATTGCGGACCAATAGCTTTCGTTGGGTTAATCGTCCCGAACGTGGTACGCATGCTTTACCGTACCGGAAAACACCGGTTTTTATTGATTTATTGTTTGATTTGGGGAGCAATTGTTTTGGTTCTGTGTGATTTGATCAAACTGGTTATCGATCCGTTTATTGCAATTCCGATCAACGGGTTAACATCTATGATGGGTGCTCCAATTGTTGTCTTACTGATTATGAAACAAAGTAAAAATGCTTAAGTTTTCGAATCAAACATATCGTCAGTCGAGAGAACTTTTCTCCATCACAGATTTAGAATTAAATCAGGGAGAATTTGTTGTACTATTTGGTGCAAACGGAACCGGGAAATCTACCTGGTTAAAATCCATAGTAAAACCAACAGATAACGATTATTCTTTAAACGGAAAGTCGGTTCAAAATTTATCGCAGCTTGAATTGGCGCGGAATATTTCTTTCGTCGACAATCATTTCTATGGCTTAGATCATTTACGTGTTTCAGAATATCTTTCGCTCGGGAGATATCCTTATACAGGATTAAGTGGCGTTTTGAGTGCGGATGACAAAACAATTGTCGGCAAAATAGCATCCAGGCTTCAGATTGAACATTTACTCGATAAATCAACAACCCAATTAAGTGATGGTGAGCGTCAGCGCTGCAATATTGCAAGAGCACTAGTTCAGGAAACCCCGGTTATTCTGCTTGATGAACCAACATCCTTTTTGGATTATCCGTCGAAAATCGAATTATTTCAGCTTTTAAGCGATATCTGTAAAACAGAAAACAAGCTGGTGATCGTATCAACCCACGACATTGAAATGGGACTGGAATACGGAAGCAGCTGCTGCATCATTTCAAAAGATCAGCAATTCATTTACAGAACTACCCGGTTATCGAAAGAGGAATTAATTCATTTGACGTTTTAGTCCGACCGCACGAAATCCATTTATGTTCGGCAGGCATTCTATATAAAGAGAATACTTTTTCGTCTATCTTTGACGGCAACGCTTATGCTGAAGCTTCAGCGAAGGCACAATTAAAAACAACTATGAAAAATCTTCTACTTACACTTTTCGTTATTCTTGGAATGAATAATGCATCCTGGTCGCAACAGCAAAGTGCTGCCAATAGAGCAGAATGGAATCAGTTATGTTCCGTATCGAAATCATTCGACCAATCCGGGCAGGTAGCACAAAGTACGATCGACAGATTTCCTGTTTATAAGATCAACGGAAAGTGGTACGTTTCATTATTCGGGAAGACAAACGGAAGTGTTAATTGGGATTTCATCACTGAGAACAATATCCTTTTCGGATCTTCAGTTGGGGAAATAACTACCATGAAAGTGCCATTAAACAAAGTATATAATCTTGATTTCGGTCAGTTTTACAGTTATCTTGAAATTCCCGGAAAAATCATTCCCGATTTAGACAGAGCAGTAAAAGACACACATGCCGATAGTGTTCAAAAAGGTATTAATCTTCCTACCGCATTTACTGGAAAAGATGTTCTTATTGGAATTACCGATTGGGGATTCGATTACGGCCATCCGATGTTTTATGATACGCTGTTAACAAATTCGCGTGTTTCAGCAGCCTGGGACCAGTACAAACAAGTTGGGAATGTCCCGAATGGTTTTACCTATGGAGTTGAGTACGTAACGCCAGCAGAATTAGCGGCAGCAGAAAGCGACACTTCGAATATTTACAGTTACCACACTCACGGTTCACACGTTGCAGGAATTGCAGGCGGAAGCGGCGCCGGAACAGTTTACCGTGGTTTTGCTTTTGAAGCTGAATACCTGATGACCACTTTCTATATTGATGCGGCTTCTGCAATCGATGCGTTTAACTGGATGAAAGAAAAAGCGAATCAGGCCGGAAAACGATTAGTTGTAAATATGAGTTGGGGAGTTTATTACAATGAAATGGGAAGTTTGGATGGAACTTCATTACTTTCTCAGGCCATGGATCAATTCTCTGAACAAGACAGTATTGTTTTCGTTGCAGCTGCCGGAAATAACGGATCAGTGAATTATCATATTAAGAAAGTATTTAATAATGACTCGTTTAGCAGTGAAGTAAAGTTTTATAATTATGGGGCGAATCCGGCAATGTGGGGAGAATGTTTAACGATGTGGGGAGAAGAAAACCATCCTTTCTCTTCGAAGATTTCTGTTCACAACGCTGCCGGATCATTACTTGTAAGTTCTCCTTTCTACAGTACAGATGGAATTCCGTTCCTGGATTCAATCTTAGTAGTCGGAACAGATACCATCTTTTTCAATTTCACGGCAGAATCGGCCAATCCGCTAAACAACAAGCCAGGAATGCAGTTAAAGGTTAAAAACACAAACACCAGTTTGAAAGTTGTTTTAACAAGCCAGGCAGTTGATGGAACGGTCCATTACTGGAATGTAGCCGAATTAACGAATGGTGCCGGAAATTTCGGGCAGGCTTTTGCTTATTATGCGAGTGGCAGTATTTATGGCGATGCAAATTATTCAATAGGAGAACCAACTTGTGCGGCAAGCTGTATTACAGTTGCGGCGTATGCCTCCGGTTATATCAACACACAGGGAAATCCGGCAGGAGGATCAATCGCGTCGTTTTCCAGTATCGGTCCGCTTCATAATGAAACAATGAAACCAGACATTTCTGCTCCCGGAGTCAACGTTGCTTCATCTATCTCTTCATATACTGATGCTGCGTACACCGGATTCAGTACAATTACCTTTAACGGTAAAGATTACGATTTTGGTCGTTTATCGGGAACATCGATGGCAACACCTTGTGTAGCGGGAATAGTTGCACTGATTCTCGACGCGAATCCGACACTTACTCCGGCAGAAATAAAAGACATTATAAAAACCACCGCCCGATTGGATAGTCATACCGGAAATATTACTGCTCCCGGTGATGTACGATGGGGAATGGGTAAGATCAATGCTTATCAAGCCATTGTTTTGGCCATTGATGCAGTTTCATTGGAAGAATTGGAATCGAACCATTGGATTACAATTTATCCGAATCCGGGTTCCGGAAATATTTATCTGTTAACTTCCGAAAACTCGGTATTGACGGACCTTCAATTAATCACTTTGGATGGAAAAGTCTTACCGCTAGAAACTATGAACGGAATGATTCAAACCGACAACCTCGAATCGGGCACATATTTTATCCGGGCAATTCTAAACGGTAAGAATATTTCGAAACAATTCATTAAAATAGACTGATTTTTTCATTGAATACGCTTATGTTTTGATTCCTTATTAGTGGAATCTAACCGCTCCATGATTCTCTGTCTAAACTTCTGAGTTGAATGGCTTCGGCAAGGTGAGTCGTCAGAATATTTTCTGAATCAGATAAATCGGCAATTGTTCTGGCAACTTTCAGTATTCTGTCGTAGGCTCTTGCAGATAGCCCGAGACGTTCCATAGCGTTCTTTAGTAATTGTTTTCCTTCATGACCAATATCACAAAACTTCAGCATTTCGCTTCTCTGCATTTGAGCATTAGAATGGGTTTCGGAAGCCTGATATCGTTTAGTTTGAACCAATCTGGCAGCTACTACTCTATTTCTAATTTCTCCACTTGATTCAGTTGGAAGTTCGTAAGCCAGATCGTCGAAGGAAACCGGGGTAACTTCTATGTGTAAATCTATTCTATCCAGCAGCGGGCCTGAGATTTTATTCATGTATCGCTGTACCATTCCTGGAGCACAAGTACATTCTTTGTCAGGATGATTAAAGTATCCGCATGGGCAAGGATTCATGGCAGCTACAAGCATAAAACCTGCAGGATAATCAACCGAAAAACGAGCTCTGGAAACAGATACAGTTCTGTCTTCTAACGGCTGGCGCATCACTTCCAAAACTTGCCTTTTATACTCAGGGAGTTCGTCCAAAAACAATACTCCGTTGTGAGCTAGCGAGATTTCACCAGGTTGAGGATAAGATCCTCCCCCAACCAGTGCAACATCTGAAATAGTATGGTGGGGTTTTCTGAATGGTCTTTGAGTTATTAATCCTTTGCTTTTACCTATTCTTCCCGCTACTGAATGAATTTTAGTTGTTTCCAACGATTCCTCAATACTCATTGGCGGTAAAATAGTTGGAAGTCGTTTCGCCAGCATTGATTTTCCTGCCCCGGGAGGTCCAACCAAAATGACATTATGCCCGCCGGCTGCTGCAATCTCAAAAGCACGTTTGATGGCAGATTGTCCTTTAACATCGAGAAAGTCGACTTCATTTTCAATCAGTTTGTCAAATTCCGCTGAAATATCAAACCGGGCAGGTGAAAAAGCTTCTTTGCTATCCAGAAATTTCACCACTTGCTCCAAAGAATCTAAGCCATAAACATCTAATCCTTCAACAATAGCTGCTTCCTCCTCATTTTGTTTTGGGAGAATAATTCCTTTGAATCCTTCCTTTTTAGCCTGTATAGAAATAGGAAGGACTCCTTTTATTGGCTGCAAAGCTCCATCGAGAGACAATTCTCCCAATAGCAAATACTGATCAATTAAAGCTTCAGAAACCTGCTCACTGGCCGCTAGAATTCCAATCGCAATTGCCAAATCGAAGCAAGAACCTTCCTTACGGATATCAGCAGGAGCCATGTTTACGGTGATTTCTTTCCCAGGATAACGAAAATCATTATTCTTAAGAGCTGCTTTTATGCGCTGGTGGCTTTCCTGAACAGCTTTATCCGGTAATCCAACCAGGACAAAATTAACCCCTTGTGCAATATTTACTTCAACAGTGATAGTTGTGGCATCAATTCCAAATACGGAGCTTGAGTAGGTTTTGACTAACATTTTCTTCTTTTTATTCTAAGATAATCAAAAAGAGAAGTCAAAACAAACTTTACGATTAATATTTAAACATAAAAAGCATGATTATTAATCATAAGATTGCTTGAAACTTAGAAAGTGGGCGGTATGATTGAAACAATTCTCACGTTTACATATTTTCCAGACAGATAGCAACAAAAAAGTAGGGGCATAAAAAAAAGCCGTTCCTTTATGGGGAACGGCTTTTATAAAAGTGGCATCGACTTACTCTCCCACCCTTAAAAGGGCAGTACCATCAGCGCTAACGGGCTTAACTTCTCTGTTCGGAATGGGAA
>CBFGMW010000093.1:0-8089 GCA_965649925.1 uncultured Fluviicola sp. | reverse complement strand
CGGTAATTCCATTAATTGCACCGTTGCCCTGATTACAAGTTTCATTAGTAACAACCAAACCGGAAGCATCAATTGATGGTCCGGGAGTTAGTCCAACAGGAATCGGTCCGGCAGTTGCAATACATCCGTTTACATCTGTAACAGTCAAAGTATAATTTCCGGATGCTAACCCTGTATTATTCATAGAAGTGGGCCCATTCGACCAGGAAGGCATTAAACCTGTTCCTGAAGCTGTTATTCCTGTAATACTTCCGTTATTTCCCAAACAATTGGCATTCGTAACAACCATGTTTGTGGTATTAATTGTGGGTCCGCCGGTTGAGCTGATAACATAAGGTCCCGAAGTTACGGTACACCCCAAACCATCAGTTACTGTTACAGTATACGAACCTGCCGAGGCCGAAGTTAAATCCATGGTAGGAGTAACAACACCATTCCAGGTGATAGTGATGGCTGGTTGTCCACCACTTGTAGTTAATCCGGTAATTGATCCGGCAGCCGAACAAGTTGCATTGGTTACAACCGCAGTTCCGGAAATAGTAGCTCCACCAACGGTTACAACAACCGGTTTTCTAAAGGTTCCCGGACATGTGCCTACATAATAAGTTGTTGTTGCATTTAAAACTCCGGTATTATATGTTAATCCTGATCCGATTGCTGAGCCGCCATACTGTGCGTTGTACCAAGTAACATTTACACCACCTGGCAATGCCCCCTGAATTGTTGCAGTAAGCGTAGTTGAAGTTCCTTTACAAATAGAAACATTCGAAACAAGAATATCGAAGTATCCGGTAGTATTTGTAATTCCGGCACCACCGCCAGTTGCTCCGTTCGGAGGAAAAGCACCGGTAAAATTAGTTGTAGGATAAGTTGATAATAAAGTAACTACACCTGAAGCTCCACCTGCAACGCTTGGTGTTGCTGAACCAATGCTGGCTACAGAAATTTGTCCACCAGATCCACCTCCACCGGGACCGTCAATTTCATTTGTTGGGGAACCGGCAAACTGTCCGTAACTTAAAGCCTGGTCACCACCTTTTCCTCCAACCGCACTAATTGTTGCAGCCGGAAGCACTGTTCCGTTAGAAATAACAATTGCTCCGGCACCACCTGCACCACCTGCACCATCGTTTCCGTACTTCGTAGTAGAAACATTGGAAGCAATAAGGTTACCCGGATTTGCATTTTGTCCGGGAGCACCATTCGCTTCAATGACTGCCGGACCGGAAATAGTACCATATAGTTGTAAAAAGACAATACCACCGCCTCTGCCTCCGGATCCACCCTGATTTCCGTTCATTTCACCTGCGCCGCCGCCGCCGCCCATAAATAATCTGTTCGCATCATAAGTAAGTGTATGCCCGCCATATCCACCTTCGTTTCTTCTTCTATCACCACCCCAGGCATTGTTATTCGGACCAACTGTTAGTTCATTCTGATCAGTAATAGCATACGAATATCCTCCTCGTCCACCACCGGAACTAGGAGTAGTAACCATATTGGGTGATTGTGTTTCCAGATTCCAGGAAGCTGCATAAGCTGGATTAGGGACTCCATATCCGTAATAAGTTCCGATTCCTACATTGGAACCACCACCTCCACCTGCGTTATGCGGATTTCCTCCGCCACCACCATTCCCGGGTGCTCCCTTTCCGTAGCGTGATTCTAATGTAATATATTCAAGAGCAGCGGAACCGCCTATTCCTTCTCCTTTTTCAGATCCGCTGGCAATTGCGTCCGTTCCGGGAAAGCCCACATCGGTAGCATTTGTGGAAGCAGGAGCAGAAGTTGTAGTGTTATCAGCAGCACCACCTCTAAAACCATAACCTGTTGCGCTGATTTTAGAATTTGCACCAAACGTGATGTTCCCGTCAACTTCCAACGCGACAATTCCACCCGTGGTTCCGTCCCAAAGCTGTGGAACAATAGATGTATTGGCATTTAGTGTTAAGTTACTTAAACGAGGAATACGCACAATCTGTATATGTCCTGGCCGTGTTCCAGTTGCAGTATAAGGTCTTTGAGTGGCACAATTTAATGTAATAACATTTCCCGAAACCGATCTGACTTCCCGAAGCTCGTAATATCCTGCATTAAAATAATATGCAACTCCACCCCAAAGATCTATAGTTGTTCCCCAATCGCCACTATGGCCATACGGAACAGTATACCCTCCTGGAGACGGATCAATATCCAAACCTGCTCCCTGCATCTGAATGATCATAATCAGATCCCCCTGCCCCAGATTTGTTGTAAAAAACGAATTGGTCATAGTTGCATTGGCAACAGTCAATGTGGTGGTTGGTGCAGAAATATCTGCCCCGGTATAAGCTGTATAGGCATTCATCTGGTAATTAGCAGATGTTACTGTACATGTAGTAGCGTATGGTGCCTGCGTGTGTTTTCCTCTTTGACCGTATGCAAATACAGAAAGAGCCAACAACGGCAATAGCGAAAGTTTTCTAAGCATGGCTTTGTTATAACATTAACAAGACGACGAATTTAGTCAAAGGTTGTAAACATCAGGTGATTTTTTTAGCCACATTTTGAACAATTTCAACTACTGCCGGACAAACCTCCATGTTCTTTCTTGTCAGATTCAAAATCTGGTACATGTTCTTACGGTCGGTATGTGGATATTCACGACAAGCCAGCGGCCTGTCTTCATACACATCACATTTGTTATCGGTACCAAGAAATGTGCATGGGCTGGACTGAAGAACATAGTCATTTTCGTCATCCATTCTCAAGTAATTGCTGATAAACTGCTGCTCAGACAGTCGTAATCTTTTCGAAAGCCTTTTTATGTCCACATCTCTGAAAATCGGACTGGTGGTTTTACAACAATTTGCACAGGCAAGGCAGTCTGTTTTACGGAACACCACTTCGTGATTGGAATGAAAAGCAGAATCTAAACTCTTTTTATTCGCTTTAGCGGCTTTCTTTACCCATTTCAAATAAATCTCCTTATCAGCTTTACCCTGCTCTATCCACTTAGCAACATCCATAATGCAAATTTAGCAGTATTGAATGAGGTTTCAAGCTTTTGCTTATTTTCGCTAAATGGAAACTGAAAAGTTTGATGTAATTGTAATTGGTGCCGGACCTGCAGGATACGCTTCGGCGATGCGCGCCATAGATTTTGGAAAACGTGTTTGCCTGATCGAACGAGATAAAGTTGGAGGAGCAGGCGTTTATAACGGGGCACTTTCTTCGAAAACACTTTGGGAAATTTCGCGAAAGGTAACTGACGTGAATGATACGATTAACAGAAAAGGTCGTGAGCCGTTTTTTCTCGACTGGTCTGAAATTAAATCAACTTTAGACGAAGCGGTTTTTGAACGAAAATTTCAATATACCTGCCATATCAAACTACTTCAAACCGAAACGATGAACTCACTGCTCACTTATGTAAGAGGAGATGCACGATTTGTTTCTGACCATGAAATAGAAATAGACCACGACAATGCGAAACGTATTATCTATGGAGATAACATCGTCATTGCAACCGGAAGCCGGCCAAGAACAATGCCCAACGTTTTAGTTGACGAACGAACAGTTATGACCAGTGACGGAATAGATAAATTACAGGATTACCCGAAAAGTCTGGTGATCGTTGGAGCTGGAGTTATTGGTTGTGAATACGCAACTATTTTCTCCAATCTTGGAAAAACAAAGGTTCACATCATTGATCGTGCCGACAGAATTCTACCCTTTGAAGATCCGGACATTTCAGCTATTGTAAGTGAGAATTTAGAAGAAAAAGGTGTAACCATTCACCATAACGCTTCCTTGGAACGATTGGAAAATCTTGGTAGCGAAGTAGAATATGAGTTGAAATATCCTGACGGATCAACAGAAATTATCCGTGTAGAAAAAGCACTTCTCTCCATTGGCCGGGTTCCGAATGTTGAATCTTTAAACCTGGAAGCAGCAGGAGTTTCGATGTCTAAACGCGGAGTTCATATCGGTGATGTAGATACGGTTACCAATGTTCCGCATATTTATGCTGTTGGAGATGTAAGCGGGAGAATTGCCCTTGTGAACATGGGCGAAATCGAAGGCCGTCATGCAATTGAAAAAGCATTTAGTTCCATACAGGAACCTTTGAAATACGACAACGTTTGTACTATTATGTTCTTACAGCCCGAAGTTGCGGCTGTTGGTTTAAACGAACAGACCTGCGAAAAGGAAAATATTCCTATTAAGGTTGTAAAGATTGATTTTTCGGTCATTGCCCGGGCAATTGCAATGCGCAAAACGGAAGGTTTTTTCAAAATCATTGTTACAAATGATTCAGAAATGAAGGTTTTGGGAATGCGCGCCGTTGGAGAACACGCTTCGAGTGCTATTCAGGCAATCGGTTTGTTGATTAAACTCAATATGTCTATTTCTGTTATTGCGGAATTGATACACCCTCACCCATCTATTGTTGAAGGAATCCAGGAGTGCGTTCGTATGCTATTGAACAAAAGCATCTTCAAGTCGAGTGTATTTAAAGATCAACTCGCTTGTTATTCTTTGGTGAATGGCGTGAAGACACCGCTGGAAAGATTGTAAATCCTTACTTATAAAGCACAAAAAAACGGGAACATTTTTGATCCCGTTTTTTTTATTCAATTTTCTTTTACTTAAATCTTATCCAATACTACTAACAATCCGTAAATCAATCCCGGAATGTAAAATAAAAGTGTCAGCAATAAACAAATTAATGTTTTCTTCACGTCCAAATTTGTGTAGATTGCAACTCCCAAAAACGGAATGAAAATAGTGATAATTACACACAGTAACTGGAAATCATCCATGCTGCCTGACTGGTGAGAAACTCTGTTTTCAACCGCCTCTTTTTTCATTGGCAAATAGCGCTCAGGAACACGTTCTCTTCTTTGTTTAGAAGGAACAGGAGTTGTTTTCTTTTCCTGGTTAATTACCTTTTTAGATTCTTCTTTTTTCTGTACCGTTTTTTGATTGTCGTTTTGATCAGTTTTGTCTGATTTTTTGATTATAGGATCCGGATTTTGTTTGACCTCAATACTTCCAGGAATGCTTTTCTCTTCTTCAGCAAGAATTACCTGTTCTTTAACGAAAATTTCCTCTTCCGATTTCTCAGATTTTGCTTCATCGCTTTCCTTCGACCAGGATTTGTGCTTTGAAAGGTAAAATCCTTTTGTATACTTTCTTTTTTGAATAGAAGAACCGGAAAAACCATCCATCATCCCACAACTCGAAACGAGCATCACTGCAACCAACCCTGCAAAAAATAGTCTTAAATTTTTCATAATCATCAATTTTCAACGAAAATACAATTATTTACCTTTTAATTCCATTGCCTTCAATGTATTTATCATCAAAGACGCAATAGTCATCGGACCAACTCCACCAGGCACGGGAGTTATTGCAGATGTTATCGGTGCAACATTCTCATAATCAACATCACCGACCAATCTCCACCCCCTTTCACGAGAAGCATCTTCAACGCGGGTAGTTCCAACATCAATAACCACAGCACCCGGTTTTACCATATCTGCCGTAATAAATCCCGGTATACCAACTGCAGCAACTAAAATATCTGCTCCAAGACAAATTTCCTTAATATTTTCAGAACGCGAATGCGCCAAAGTGACAGTACAATTTCCCGGAGAAGTATTTTTCCCAAGTAGTAAACTCAACGGAGTTCCAACAATGTTACTTCTACCTACTACCACACAATTCTTTCCGGCGGTTTCAATTTTGTATCGTCTCATTAACTCCACAATTCCGGCCGGAGTTGCAGGAATGAAACCGGGGATATTGAGCATCATATTCCCTACATTAATAGGATGAAATCCATCAACATCTTTCTTCGGGTCAATAGCCAGGGTTACTTTCATTTCATCGATATGCTCCGGCAACGGAAGCTGTACAATGTAACCGTCGATACTTTTATCTTCATTCAAAACCTGGATTTTCTTCAATAAAGTTTCTTCCGTGATTGAATCATCATATCGGATAAGTGTGCTTTCAAATCCGATTTCCTCGCAGGCTTTCAATTTGTTGTTTACATAAGTAACTGAACCTCCATCTTTTCCGACAAGAATTGCAGCCAGATGAGGAATCTTCATTCCCTGTTTCTTGCGTTCTGCTACTTGTGCAGCCAACTCTTTCTTGATAACTTCAGATGTGATTTTTCCGCTTAGAATCTGCATGTGGATTTTTTTGTGCAAATATAAGTCGATTTCAACTATCGACTACTCCTATATCGAAATAGTATTAGAGAAAAACAATTCTAACTTTTTTTCGGAACCGCATTTTAATCAACGAATACTGTACTTTGCTCAAATCGACTAAACTTTATCCAACCATCCGATTATTCGAACGTCTTTAGTGTAAACAAACTGGTCATGGAAAAGAAAACAGCAATAAAAAGCATCATGAAGAGTGAGTCGATCACTCAGGTGAATGATGCAACTGTCGTTTTGCGCCATTTCATCGAACTTAGTGCAAAACTCTTACCGTTCTTTAATGAGCTTTCAAAAAAAGAACTACTGCAGCCGCATGAATTAGATAACAGAAAGAAAATCATAGAAGTATTCCGCAGCTATAAATTTGACACGTGTACATCTGCCATTTTGATGAATTCAACAATTTTGGAAACAATCACTGAATTGTTCAAGCACATCGAGCAGCGCGTACCCGGAGAAAATTCGTTTGCAGATATTTTAATGGATGAATTCCTGAGTGAGCATGATGAATTGGTTTCCAATTGGGTGCGAACCGATCTGAACTAATTCGTACTAATCCAGCCGAAGACAAATATCTCTTTAAAATTATCCGGGTTTATTACCCGGTTTTTTTTGTCAGCTAAAGGAACCGCTTTGACCAAAACGAATTTCCACTTCCCTTTTTTAGCAAGAACAGTATACACGCTGTTTGGAGCATAACGGGCAATGAGGTTTGAAGGCGTTCTCCCATTCCAGGCGTTAACATCAACCTTAGCCGGTGACCATCTCAATTCAATTCCCTTTTTGGAAAAATAGTTTTTACTTGTGAAAACACTCTTCGCAGGAAAAAACGGTCCAACCAAATCTGTTTCCTTTCCAATAAAAAACTGTTTTAACTGCTTTATTGTATGATTTATCAGCCGCAATCTGTTCAGGTTGTGCGAAGCATTATCGCAACACGGATATTGGTGATGATAAAGTAATATTTCGCGGGTATTTGGCTGAATCTTATAAGCCATTAAATGTCCTACCTGCTTAAAGACATTCTTCATTTTCCCATTCTGACGGGAATATATCTCCATTATTTCACGGTCATCTTCCGGCGAAAAGTAACCGCTGAACACCAATTCAGGAACCGAATCTCTGTTAAGGTCCAGACAGTAATAATTATTCCTGTAACGCTCGTAGTAATCATCGAATTCAGCATTCAGATCAAACGCATGTGATCCAAAATGATCAACCAGGTCCAAATCGAACAGTTCCTTCATCAGGATCTTTTTCAGGGTTTCATCCTTAAAGCGAATCGCTTCAAAGTCTGTTTCCGGGTGATTTATGAATAAAGCGGGTTTTACGCGTGTCATGTGAGTAGAACCAAATGACTTAAAGCCCAAACAGCAAACAACCAGTACAAGTAAATATTTCATAGATAAAAAAAGGACTTCCCGTAACTAAACGAGAAGTCCTGTATAAATGTTAGTCAAAAACTATTTTTTAGTCGATTTTGTTTTTCCTTTTCCGACTGAGATATCCAGCTTGGTATTATCCGCATCCATATCAATTACAATAGAATCACCCTGCTGTAAATTAGCTTTAATAATTTCTTCTGCCAAAGGATCTTCAATGAATTTCTGAATTGCACGTTTCAATGGGCGTGCACCGAATTTTTCATCATATCCTTTATCAACAATGAAATCTTTTGCTTTTTCAGTCATTGAAGCATGGTAACCCAGCGCTTCGATTCGATCGAATAATTTCACCAATTCCAGATCAATAATTTTATGAATATTCTCTCTTGTTAAGGAGTGGAAAATAATCATATCATCAATACGGTTCAGGAATTCAGGAGAGAATGCTTTACGCAATGCACTTTGAATCGTGCCTTTCATCAT
>CBFGMW010000092.1:0-8101 GCA_965649925.1 uncultured Fluviicola sp. | reverse complement strand
AAATGCATTAGTACGATCGAAGCTATTTACTTCTGATCCGACCATCCAGCCTAATTTCAGGTTCATGTCTAAAGCGGTTGCATCGGATTCAATCCACCATGTTCTGTTAACTACACTTGCAGTAAGTGCGCTGTTAAATCCTCCATTCTGGGTTCCGTTAACAAATACTCCATCATAAGCTTTTACCATAAAATTTCCGGCCGTAGCTGAATTAACCTGCTGAATGCTGGCTGGTGAATAACTGGTCATTGTCCCAACCGGAAATACTACATAAGGAGAAGAAGTACCTACGTACATTTCAAGCATTCCATCCCATGGAGTAATAATATATCGCGTATCGTTGTATCCGGTGATATCTGAATTTTGTTTGATAACCAGATTATCGTACATCAATACGATATTACCATTTGTCATTGTTAGTTCATCATTGATATAAAGCAGCGATCCCAATACAATATCTCCTCCTGTTAAGTCAACAACCAATTGCGCCAGATTTTGATCATAATCGTCCATATAAAGTGTGTCTTCACCCGTAACTGTAATGTTCAGATGCAGATCAGAATCCATATTTCCAATAATCGGACTTGCCATATCCTGATCTAATGTTCCGTTCAGTACAAGATCATTTGTGTTCAGGTTCAATTTTCCGTTTGTCAATTCCAATTCTCCGCCAATAGTTGCGTTACCGGCCAAAATAACCTCACCTTCCCCAAGGTTTACTTTCACATCGTTTAATCCTGTTCCGGTAATTTCAAGTCCGGTTGTAACCGTTGAATCTCCGATATACTCTACATTATAAGAAGCTATACCTACAAATGTTCCACCACTACTTTCAAGCTCACCATCCATAATCTGAATCAAACTTCCTGCGTTCATGGTTAATGTAGAACCACCTTCAATGCTTAACGTTCCGTCATGCAATTGCAATTGTCCCGTAATAGATAAAGGACTTTCAAGCTCTACAGATCCTGTACCGGAATGTTCAATAGTAAACTGATCAATTGATGACCCGGAAGTAAATACTAATCCTGAATTCAACGCATTTGCAGTTTCAATCGTTAGATTAGAAGCGGCCGTTGTTGTTAACGAAGTACCCGTTTGAAGATCAATATTTCCATGAATTTCGAGGTCATTTGCCCCAACGCTTAAAATACCGTTATCCAATTCCAAATCTCCCTGAACTGTCATATCAGTTCCCATAGTAAGGATTGTGGTAACATCATCGAGACTGATATTTACATTCTGTAAAGTCAATGAGTTGATCTCAATACCTGTGGTTTTTGCCCCGCCGATATAATGAACGTGGTAATCTCCGGTTGAATTAAATACTCCTCCGGTTGTTGCCAATGAACCAGCGTTTCTGATAATGGTTGAACTCGTACCTACTGTTAAATTACCACCCGTGCTTAATGTTAACGAGCCACCGTCAAGATTCAAAGAATCACTAACTGAAGCCTGCGAGGTCATAGTCAGGGTTGCTCCCATATTTACGAATGTATTCACGGTCAGATCACCTGTAAAGGAATAGACCGTTAGCAAACCATCGAAAATAATACGTTGAATGTCAATATCACCGCTTCCGCTAAACGTTCCCGATTCAATTGTCAATTCGTTAGTAGTAGAACCGGTTAATGTTCCGTCTACTGTAAAATTGTTGAGAAGACCTGAAAAAGTAACATCTGTATTCAGGATTACATCCATACCGGACGGAATGATGATATCCTGATTTGAGACATTTGAGGAAGGAGCCACACCGCCCCACGTTGCAGGATTTGTCCAGTCACCATCTGCGACTGCTGTAAATGCCATTAATCTGTTTGAGGATATTGTTATTACGAGAACAAAAAATCCCAATCTTAGTAACTGTGTTTTCATATACTTCTTTTTAATTTATATTAAAATTTGATCTCACAAAAATCAATACAATAGGTACATGGCATGTTACATCTAAGAAAAGAATGTTGTATAATTTACGGATAGTTAGACTGTTAACTTTTATTGGCTTTTTGATATCGATATGTTCCTAACAGCAGGAACTTTCATTCTCGGTAAAACCGGAGCGCTTTCTCCAGAATTCGCTCAATCATCTCCACAGGTAAATCCTCATTCGGCTCAATGAGCATGATTTTCATTCTCGAGCGCTTTTCCGGAATCAATAAAGGTTCATTAAACAAAACGCCTTCAACAATTCCGATATATGGCCGTTTGTGTTTTTTGTGGAACCAGAGGTAACAAAACATTTTTCCTTTAAAGCAGAAGAACGGCATTCCATACTTTAACTCATGCGTTATGATGTTATCCTGTTTCAGGATCAAATCCCGTAATGCTAAAAATGTTCCCTGCAAATCTTCATCCTGCTTCAGATAGAAGTTCGTTAGTCCTTCCATAACTGAATTATTTTTTCAAAACTTCATTCTCAACAGAAAAAGAGTACGGTAACTCTTTTGGAGCAAATACCCGATTGGCAACTGGAATGGAAACCATCTTAAAATCCAACGTAACTCCTGTCATTAATTCGGAGTGTTTCAAATACAATTTGGTATACTGTTTTTTATTGACGGTAATGGAAGAAACGTATTTGTTCTCTGCAGAATTTTGAGGCGCATTTAAAACAATTTGTTTTCCATCATCCAGGTGAATTAAGGCTTTTTTGAATAGCGGTGCTCCCAAAACATATTCATCTGTAGCCGGACAAACAGGATAAAATCCAAGTGCGGAAAAGACGTACCAGGCCGAAGTTTGCCCGTTGTCTTCATCACCGCAATATCCGTCAGGCGTTGGTTGGTACAATCTGTTCAATGCTTCGCGAATCCAATACTGTGCCTTTTCAGGCGATCCGGCGTAATTATACAAATAGATCATGTGCTGGATCGGTTGATTCCCGTGAGCGTATTGTCCCATATTTGCTATTTGCATTTCCCTGATCTCGTGAATCATTCCTCCGTAATAACTATCGTCGTAAACAGGTGGCAGACTGAAAACCGAATCTAGTTTGGAAATAAATTGCTGCTTTCCACCCATCAAATCTATCAGGCCCTGAACATCATGAAAAACAGACCAGGTGTAATGCCATGAATTTCCCTCAGTAAATGCATCTCCCCATTTGAACGGATTGAAAGGCGACTGGAATTCTCCGTTCTCGTTTTTTCCACGCATTAAACCGGTAGAAGTATCGAACAGATTCCTGTAATTCTGACAACGTTTGGCATAGAGATCAATTTCTTCCTGCGGTTTGTTCAATTTTTTCGCCAGCTGATAGATCGCAAAATCGTCGTAGGCATATTCCAATGTACGCGCCGCGTTCTCATTGATCTTGACGTCGTACGGAACATAACCCAGTTCGTTGTAATATTCAACGCCTTCTCTTCCAACCGCGCTTACCGGACCTTCATTATTCGCGCCGTGAAGCAAAGCTTCATACAATTTCTCAATATCGTAACCTCTTAAGCCTTTGATATACGCTTCTGCAACTATTGAAGCTGAGTTATTGCCAATCATAATATCTGCGTAACCCGGACTCGACCATTCGGGAAGAAATCCACCTTCCAGGTAGTCGTTCACCAGGCCTTCCTGCATTTCGCGGTTAATTTCGGGATAAACCAGGTTCAACAAGGGATAAAGCGCCCTGAATGTATCCCAAAAACCTGTTCCGCCAAACATTTTCCCCGGCAGGATCTTTCCGTTATACGGACTCCAGTGAACTTCTTTTCCTGAACCGTCAATTTCGTACAGTTTATTCGGGAAAAACAGTGTTCGGTATAAGCACGAATAGAACGTTTTCATTTGTTCATCGGAACCGCCGGAAACTTCAATTTTACCCAGTTTTTCATTCCAGATTTGCTCAGCAGAAGTTTTAACCTCATCAAACGACCTTTTTCCAATTTCACGTTCCAGGTTCAACGCAGCTTGTTCTTCGGAAATAAAAGAGGAAGCCACTTTCAGGTGAACCTGCTCCCCTTTTTGGGTTTTAAAACCAATCACCAATCCGGAATGATTTGATGTTGATTCGTCTTTCTTGGTTGCTGAGCCTGTCGATGTACCAGTAAGTTTTCCATTCTCTGCAATGGCATAAAAGGCAATGTCTTTGTCGACATAAATGACAAACCAATTCTTGAAATTTGTCAGCTTGCCGCGTGCATAACGCTGCGTGTAACCCACAATTTTCCGTTCTTCCGGAAAGACCTTCACATACGAACCGCGGTCCAGCGCATCAATCACAATAAAAGAACTATCGTTTTCGGGAAATGTGAAACGGAACATCGCTGCCCGTTCTGTCGGTGTAATTTCAGTTGTTACATCGCAATCAGCCAAATAAACGCTGTAATAATGCGGCTTTGAAACTTCCGATTTATGTGAAAACCAGCTGGCTCTATCGTTTTGATCAAAGACCATTTTCCCACTTCCGGGCATTATGGCAAACTGACCGTAATCGTTCATCCAGGGCGAAGGCTGGTGCGTCTGCTTGAATCCGTGGATCTGTTCGGCATCGTACTGGTAAGCCCAACCGTCGCCCATCAAGTTTGTTTGCGGAGTCCATAAATTCATTCCCCAGGGCAAGCCAATGGCCGGATAGGTGTTTCCGTTGGAAAGTTCCATTTTAGAATCGGTTCCCATGAGCGGATTTACATAATCGACGGGTTTCTGTTGCGCGCAAAGAGCGAAAGGAAAGAATATTAAGAAAAGCCTTTTGATCATGAATCTGAAATGAGATTACAAGATAAGAATAGAAAATTATCAATGCAGAACTTCTTCTTGATAATTAAGGTATTGGTAATTGTCCATTTTCCTTCAATACTTTTTCTTCCAAAACTGCCACCATCTTCTTGGTTTGTATGGAACAAAATCGCCAATTACCGACAGTTCCGTCGAATAAGTAACCCGAATCTCAATGTTAGACGTGTTTGTGGTTCTGTCAACAACCACATCACCAGCTGCACCATCCAATGTTTCCGTATATAGCTCTACAAATTGTGTAACGATGGAATCCGGAATTACGATAAAGAATTTTCCGTCGATATCAGAAAATGCACTTGCCGACGTATTTCTTACCTGCACAAAAACGGATGGCACAGTCTCTCCGGTTTCTTCATCGTACACAATTCCCTCAATGACTTTTTTGAGTGAATCTTTCGGATGAGAAACCAATTTTCCGTTATCTGAATTTTGAATCTCGTTTGTTATATGTGTGTTTTTAACCAGAATTACAGACTCTGAAGCAACTGAATTTTTCGCGGCTGTTAAAAGAACTAATCCAGCCAGGTATTTTGACGGTAAAAAAGAGGATTGATTCTTTTTGCTTTCGAGAACCCTGTTTAATTGATCCTTATCAAATCGTCCGCACATTCGCTCAGAATTTGACGCGAACTTTTTTGCCAGTTCGGCATCTGAAAAGTTAGTGAAATCGGTAACTGATTTGGCACAATGATCACAGAATTTACCCTGCTCGTTCTGAGTCATTTTATCCCATTTCTGGTGACAGGGATTTTCGATTTTGATTACAACGCGTTGATTTCTCATTCCTATGTTAGCTGATTAATACAAATATGCGCATTTAAACTCTGCGAAAGACTGATACTCAGTCAATAGAACCTACCGTTCAGGATTATTTTTCTTCCACCTTTTCATCCACAGAGCCTTTCATCAGTTGCTCACGTATACGAACATATTCCTCCATCTGTTTAAATTCCTTTATTCCATCCAACAAGGTACCGTAGGTAATTTCTTTATCTTCCTGCATCATACGAACAGCGATAGTTCCCAACATATCATTCAGAATTGTTCGATCTATGGAATCCAATTGTCCACATTCAGCCAGGATATCCAAATCAGTTTGTATAGAGTCCTTCAGTTCCATTGCAGGTACACGCATGAAAACAGGCTCATTGTCAAGGATTTTTTCGCAATCAACGGCTGATATGGTTTGACCACAAACATTGAATGCAAGCAGCAATAAAGAGATAAGACCGATTTTCATAGATTGAAAAATAATAATAATTGAAATACGCAAGAGTTTACAACCTTCGTATCAGTTCGGCAGGAATGCTTATACAAGCAACAAAATCAATGTCAGGACCAAACCGCCAAGCGAAAACAACAATCCTGTTTTGAAGATTTGAGTTTTGGGCAAATACATCCAGAACGCTGACACGACAAAGAACAACAGCGAAACTCCGAAGAAAATATTCAGATAATAAAGCGGATCGTCGGTTGATGCTTTGTGTAAATGCGTCATTTTATCCAGAATGTACGGAAGTTCTTTTGTGGTAATATGCGCAACTCCGGTTTTTCTATTGTAATCACCGTTCTTAAAATACACCATGTTTCCTTCTTCCCGCTCAAACGTATAACGGCGCATTTCAAGCGCTTTACCGATATTTTCGTTTTGAATGTTCGGAGCAATTTTGAATTCTTCGATCTGCTCACTTTTCAGAAAATCGGTATCACGAAAAATTAAAACGAGGCCGCTGATTGCGTATACAGCCATGATTCCTGCCAGAAAAAATCCAAGGTAGCGGTGGATCACACGCATTTTGGTTGATGTTTTTTTACTCATGCGGTGAAATTATCAATTATTGAGAAATATCCAACAATCAGAAATCCCTCCCATCTGACGGAGTCTGATACTTATCAGAGTCATCAGAAGGTATCTAAATTGCGCAGCGTTAGCGAGCACGAAATTCGTGCATTCGCGGGATACAAGCTTACCGCGAATTCGCGAATTGGCTCCGTTAACACTTCGCAAAAGAAGCACTAACTGTTTGTTGGGTGTTTATTGTACATAACTCCCCTCCAGCGTCTATGCAAAAGCTTGTGCCATCTCTAAAGCTAGGGGCGGCATGCGATCAGCGCCAGCATAAAGGGGGAGACAGAAAACGTTTTTGAACTGACGATGAATAATGATAATTAGATCAAAACCATCTCCGTATCACCATCCCATTCATCCGGATTTTTATATTTCAGAATGAGTTTTTTATCGGTTTCAAATTCCAGTATTATCTCGCTGTCTTTGCAGTAAGCCAATTGGATGATCTCGTTTTCAATTCCGAATTTTTTAGCGTAATCATGATAAGAATATGCTTCGTCGTCGGTCTCAATTTCACCCCAGTTTTCCCAAACGCCAAAGCATACATCTAAGAAATACTGCGACCAGCTGATCCCTTCCATTTTGATATAGATCAGACATGGACCGCCTTCCGGGTTATCCGGATTTTCTACTCCTATTAATTGTTCCAGTTTCTTTCCTTTCGCACTTTTTACGGTGAAATTTATGTCCTGGAACATCCGTCCGGCCGCCGGTTTACTCATATCATATATTTAATGACAAATTATTTCAAAAGCTTGGACCATAAATCAGGGAATTTACTCACAATTGCTGATCACGTCTTTCCGCAAAATAGTAGCCACAATCCCCTCTATTCGTTGTGCCATCTCATCAGTAGGCAAATCGTTGTCGTCTGTTCCGAACGGATCTTCAATCTCTTCAGCCAGTACTTCTATACTTACAAAAACGTAGTAGATAAATGTTACTATCAATGAAGAAAAATAACCGAAAGACCCAACGAAAACCAATGGAAGGGTAATGACATACACATAAATGAATTTCTTGAAAAAGAGCGAATAAGAATATGGAATCGGGGTGTTTTTAATCCGTTCACAAGCTCCGACGCAATCAATAAATCCGTTCAGGTTCCTATCCAAACGCAAAATATCCTCTTCTGAAAAAATTCCTTTTTTCTTCAATTGGTTGAAGCGCTGGTATATTAATTCTACAATTCCCGAAGGGACGTGATCCAGATTCTGCAGAAACTCCAGTTCGTCCTCTGTCAGATCCATTAACTCATATTTTGTTCCCTTCCGAAGATGCTCCTTAATGCACAATGCAAAGTTCCCGATGTGCCGCGCAAAGAAATCGTTGTCTTCCGGGCTTAGATCAAGAGCTGTAAGTTTCACCGCCAGGTTGCGGGAATCGTTTACCAGCTCGCCCCATTTTCTTCGTCCTTCCCACCAGCGGTCATAAGCAGTATTCGTTCTAAAAACAAGTAATAACGAGATAACAAACCCAAGAATCTGGTATACCTGGAATAAATCTTTAAGTTGTTTG